>DATDMW010000331.1:0-9765 GCA_036518595.1 Burkholderiales bacterium | reverse complement strand
AGTGCACCACCTTCCGGAGATCGCGCGAGGTCACCCCCCGCGAGCCGCGCATGATGTGAATCGCGTCCTCGTGGCCTTTCGTCGTGATCAGCCCGACCTTGGCGCCTTTGCGCTGGATCAGCGCGTTGGTGCCGACGGTCGTGCCGTGCGTCAGCACCTCGATCTCCTTGCAGAACTGCTCGAAGGTCAGGCCCAGGCGTTCCGCCGCGACGCCCATCGCCGCGAGCATCCCCTCGGCGAAATTCGGCGGCGTCGAGGAGGACTTGGTCGCGGTGATGCGGCCGTCGCGGTCGAGCACGACGCAGTCCGTAAACGTACCGCCGATGTCGACGCCGACGAGAAAACGGGCCACTTTCTTGTAGATCCTGCGGGGGTGAGGGCGGGATGGTAGCCTATTTTTCCACGGAGTCGGTTCGTGTAAAGTGGTTTCCCCCACCGCGCCGCAGGAGCACCCATGCCCACCCGCCGCGACATCCTCAAGGCCGGCCTCGCCGCCGGAGCCGCCATGCATCTTCCCAAGAGTCTCGCCGGCGCCTCGCAGCCCGCGACGCCGGTCGCCTTCGCCGTTCCCGCGGGCGCCTGCGACTGCCACACGCACATCCACGGCGATCCCGCGCAGTTCCCGTTCTTCTCCGGGCGCGTGTACACGCCCGAGACGGCGCTGCCCGACGAGATGGCGGCGCTGCACCGCTCGCTGCACATGCAGCGCGTGGTGATCGTCACGCCGTCGGTGTACGGCACGGACAACTCGGCGACGCTCTACGGCATGAAGGCGCGCGGCAAGGACGCGCGCGGCGTGGCGGTGATCGACGACCGGACGCCCGAGAGCGCGCTCGACGCGATGGGCAAGGCGGGCATCCGCGGCATCCGCCTGAATCTCGCGACCGGCGGGCAGAACGACCCGTCGCTCGGCCGCAAGCGCTTCCAGGACGCGGCCGAGCGCGTGAAGGCGCGCGGCTGGCACGTGCAGATGTACACCAACCTCGCGGTGGTCTCGTCGATCAAGGACCTGGTGCTCGCCTCGCCCGTGCCCGTGGTGTTCGACCACTTCGGCGGCGCGCAGGCGCACCTCGGGACGGGCCAGCCCGGCTTCGCCGACCTGCTCGAGCTGGTGCGCTCGGGGCGCGCGTACGTGAAGATCTCGGGCGCGTATCGCGCCTCGAAGCTCGCGCCCGACTACGAAGACGCGGCGCCGCTCGCAAAAGCGCTGATCGCGGCGAACCCCGACCGCATCGTCTGGGGCACCGACTGGCCGCACCCGAACTCGGCCTCGGGGCGACCCAAGGACGAGGTCACGCCGCTCGTCCAGATCGACGACGGGCGCCTGCTCAACCAGCTGCCCGTCTGGGCCCCCGACGCCGCCGTCCGCAGGAAGATCCTGGTCGACAACCCGACGCGGCTCTACCAGTTTTAGCGTCACACGGAGCATCTTCGGCGAGTCTAAGCATGACGAGGCCCGCGATCGGCGGGCCGCAACCGAAGGAGCTCCGATGAAGACTTTCGACGTCCAGGGCATCGAGCTGCGCGTTCCGCGCGCGCAGGCGTTCGCGTACATCGCCGACCCGGCGCGGCTTCCCGCCTGGACCAGCGCCTTTGCATCGGTCGCGGACGGGCGCGCGCTGCTGCGCACGCCCGCGGGCGAGGTCGAGATCGGCCTCGGCGTCGACGCCTCGGCCGAGCACGGCACGGTCGACTGGCGCATGAGCTTTCCCGACGGCAGCGTCGCGAGCGCCTACTCGCGGCTCGTGGAGACCGGGCGCGACGCGTGCGTCTTCAGCTTCGTGCTGACGCCGCCGCCCGTGCCGCTCGAGCAGCTCGAAGGCGCGCTCGAGGCCCAGTCGCGCACGCTCGCCGAGGAGCTGCGCACGCTGAAGCGCGTGCTCGAGCGCCGTGGCTGAGCCGGCGAATCTCGAGGCCGACGTCGCGCGGGCGCAGTCGGGCGACCGCGCGGCGCTCGAGAAAGTGCTGCGCGCCGTGCACAAGGACGTGTACAACCTCGCGCTGCGCTTCCTCTGGCACCCCCAGGACGCCGAGGACGCGACGCAGGAGATCCTCGTGCGCGTGCTCACCGGCCTCGGCGGCTTCCGGGGCGAGAGCGCCTTCCGCACCTGGGTCTACCGCGTCGCCTGCAACGCGCTGCTCGGCGCGCGCAAGCGGCGCATGGAAGAGCGCGCCCTGACCTTCGAGGCCTTCGCCGGGGATCTCGAGCAGGGCCTCTCGGACGCCGGCGACGACGATATCGAGAACAAGCTGCTGCTCGAGGAGGTGAAGATCGGCTGCACGCTCGCCATGCTGCTCTGCCTCGACCGCGACCGTCGCCTCGCCTACATCGTCGGCGAAATCCTGGAGCTCGACCACGACCAGGGCGCCCTGGTCCTCGACGTCACGCCCGACGTATTCCGCAAGCGCCTGTCGCGGGCGCGCGCGGCGATCGTCGCGTTCATGCAGGCGCGCTGCGGGCTGGTCGAGCCCGCCAACGCGTGCCGGTGCCGCAAGCGCGTCGACGCGGCGGTTGCGCTCGGCCGCGTCGATTTGTCGCAGCTGCTCTTCGCGTCGTCGCAGCGGCAGGCGCGCGAGTTCCCGCAAGTGCTCGCCGAGATCCGGCGGCTGGAGAACACGCGGCGCGCGGCGGCGCTGTATCGATCGCATCCTCAGTACGCGCCGTCGAACGCGTTCGCCGCCTGGCTGAAGGGGGTGCTCGAAGCGCGCTAGGCCGGGGCGCGGGACGCGCTTTCGCGACCGGCTGCCGGTCCCGGGCAAACGGGCTTACACTGGGAGCATCCGCAACCTTCCGGACCCCGATCCCATGGCCAAGCCCAACTACGCCTTCGCACGACGCCAGCGCGAGATGGCCAAGAAGCAGAAGCAGGAAGAGAAGCGCCGGCGCAAGGCCGATACCCCCGACACGCAGACACCCGACACGGAGAGCGTCCCCGTCCCGACGACGCCCAAGTACGAGATCCCTGGCGGCTGAGCCGCGGTCGCCATGCCCGAACGCAAGTTCTGCTGTCCCCTCTGCGGCGGCACCGTCTCCGAGTCGCATGTCGTCACGCGCAGCGACGGCACCAGCGACCAAAGCTGGCTCCGGTGCATCAATTGCCGCCGCTACGTAGTCAGCGTCCGTCCCGGCGAGCCCTTCGCGCCCAAGTACCCGAAGCCCTATCGCTGAACAAAGGCGCCGGGACCGCCCCGCGCCTCGATCCGAGATGGCGAAGCGAGCGAAAAAAAACGAGAGGGCGAAGCACGGCGCGTGCGAGCTGGTCATCGTCGCCGACGCGCCCGACACCGACATCTGGCTCGGCAACGATCACGGTCACCTGATCCAGCGCGCGACCGGGACGCTGAAGGCGAAGCTCGTTCCCGGTGACTACACGGTCGAGTTCGGCCTCGGCTCCTTCCCGTATCCGATCCGACTCGAGCAGCCGACCCGCTACGCGCAGTCCGACCTCGTGGCGAATTACGGCGCTCCTTCCGCGCCGGCGACGAAGCGCTGACGAGCGCCCCGGCCCGCCGGCGCCAAGTAGTTCTCGGCCGCGCCGCGCCGCGGCACCCTGGCGAGACGTTTGTCACTGGGCCCGCGGGTTGCTTCTCTCTCGTCGTCGCATCCGCGACGCCTGGGAGGGAAGCTCCATGAAGCTGAAAAAGTTCTTCATCGCGCACAACGCCGCCGTCGACCGCGAGCAGCTGCTCGCCATGTTCCGCGCCGGGCTGACCAGCGTCCTGGTCCGGCCGGGCACCGCGTTCTGGCAGATCGCCGGGCGCACGCTCGTCGGCCAGCACGCGTACGACGCGATGATCCGCGCGCGCGGCTGAGCGTGTAAGAATTTCCGGGCCGCGCAGCTTTTTCAGCGCCGCGGCGGCCCGTCCGGGGCCATCGCCTCACACCGGCGCCGGGTCCGATCCGTTCGGACCATCGGCACCGCGCTTGCTTGCGCTCATCCGTCCTCATCGGAAGGAGGCAAGACCGGTATGAACATCATCGTCTGGCTGATCGTCGGCGGCATCGTCGGCTGGGTCGCGAGCCTCGTCATGCGCACCGACGCGCAGCAGGGCTGGCTCCTGAACATCGTCGTCGGCATCGTCGGCGCCTTCCTCGGCGGCCTGATCTTCGCGCCGATGTTCGGGACGGGCACCATCAACGAGGGCGAGTTCAGCGTGGGGTCCCTCCTCGTGTCGCTCGCGGGCGCGGTGATCCTGCTCGCGATCGTCAACCTCGTCCGGCGGCGGGCGATACGCTGACCCGGGGAGGCTCGCCCTTGCCGCCGGGATAGGTTTCCCCGGAAGCGATAAACTGCGCGCCTAGCCGATTCCGGAGCAACCCGATGCGCGCCGTCTCAGCGCTTTTGCTGCTGATCGTCCTGGCCGCCTGTGCCGCCCCGCCCATGAAATCCTCCCCGCCGCCCGCCGCCGTCGCCGATCTCGCCCCGACCGGCAAGCTGCGCGCCGCGATCAACTTCGGCAACCCGGTGCTCGCGTCGAAGGACGCGGGCGGCGAGGCGAAGGGCGTGTCGGTCGACCTCGCGCGCGAGCTCGCCGGCCGCCTCGGCGTGCCGCTCGCGATCGTGCCCTACGCGGCCGCGGGCCGCGTGACCGACGACGCGAAGAAGGGCGTCTGGGACGTCGCCTTCGTCGCGATCGACCCGAAGCGCGGCGCCGACATGGCGCAGTCGCCGCCGTACGTGCAGATCGAGGGCGCGTACCTGGTCCGCAACGACTCGCCGCTGCGCGAGAACGCCGAGGTCGACCGCGAGGGCACGCGCGTCGCCGTCGGCAAGGGCAGCGCCTACGACCTGTTCCTCACGCGCGAGCTGAAGCGCGCGACGCTCGTGCGCGCGCCCACGTCGCCCGAAGTGGTCGACTTCACGCTGCGCGAGAAGCTCGACGTCGCCGCCGGCGTGAAGCAGCAGCTCGAGGCCGACGCGAAGCGCGTCGGCGGCGTGAGGCTCCTTCCCGGCCGCTTCATGGTGATCAACCAGGCGATGGCCTCGCGCAAAGGCGCCGAGGCCGGCGAGCGCTACGTGCGCGACTTCATCGAGGACATGAAGGCCTCGGGCTTCGTCGCGCGCGCCCTCGAGCGCCACCGCATCGAGGGCGCCGCGGTCGCGCCGGCCGGTGACGCGCGCTAGCCGAAAGGAGCTCCCATGGAACGAGTGAAAGACGCCAACCCGCTCTACGAGACCGAGTACCGGGCGTTCCACGCCCAGCGCCCGGGCTTCAGAATCAACGAGCTCAGGATCTCGCCCACGCAGAAGGTGCCGTGGCACTTCCACAGCAACGTGCAGGATACGTTCTACGTGCTCGAAGGCGAGATCCGCATCTTCCTGCGCGAGCCGAAGGAGGAGGTGCGCCTCAAGCCGGGGCAGACCTACGCCGTGCCGCCCCGGCGCCCGCACCTGGTCCTGAACGGCGGGCAGACCTCGGCGACCTTCCTCGTGCTCCAGGGGATCGGCGAGTACGACTTCGTGCCGCTGGTGCAGCCCTAGCGGTACTTCCCGATCCAGTCGTAGGCCTTGGAGAGGTCGCTGAAGATCTCGACGGCCGGCCCGCCGCCGCGCTGCATGCGCGTCCCGTAGTCGCGCGCGTGCTCGGCCTGGTGGCCGCCGATGACGAAGGCGCAGCACGGGCCGAGCTTCGGCCCGAGCAGCGCGACTTCGATCTCGGGGAACGCGCCGTCCGCGGAGCGCGTGTCGACCAGCAGCAGCGCCGAGTCCGGAACCGAGGGATTGCGGCTGAGCGCGCTCAGGAACGAGATCGACTCTTCGGCCGAATGCGGGTCGCGGATCGTCATGTAGACCACGCGGCCTCCCGTCGAGCATGAGATCACGGGATTCTCCTTGTTTTTCGTTCTTGCCTTGCGCGAAGGAACAGCAAGAGCGATGCCATGCGCTGCGCCGCGATTTCGCGTGATCAATCTCACGAATTCCGGGAGCGCGGCGCCGGCGCGCTTCGGATCGGCTGCCACCGCCGTCGGCCGCGCGACAGCGGCCGCTCCGCGCGCGCGCGACCCGGCGTAGACTCCCGCTCGACGCCCGGAGAACCCATGAGCCGCTACCACATCGCCCAGCTCAACATCGCCCGCATGCGCACGCCGCTCGACGATCCCGCGATGGCGGGCTTCGTCGCGCGCCTGGACGAGATCAACGCGCTCGCCGACGGCTCTCCCGGGTTCGTCTGGCGCCTGAAGACCGACGGCGGGAACGCGACCTACCTGCGGCCCTACGACGACGACCGGATTCTCTTCAACATGTCGGTCTGGGAAACGGTCGAGCACCTGCGCCGGTTCGTCTACGGCACGATGCACGTCGAGGTCATGCGCCGGCGCGAGGCCTGGTTCGAGAAGTTCGCCGGCGCCTTCTTCGCGCTCTGGTGGGTGCCGACCGGCCACGTGCCGAGCGTCGACGAGGGCAAGCAGCGGCTCGCGCATCTCGACGCGCACGGCCCGACGCAGTTCGCGTTCACCTTCCGCAGCGTGTTCCAGCCCGACGACGCGTTCCAGCGCGGCATCGACTGGTCCGCCTTCAAGCCCTGTCCCGCGGTCTGACCGCGCGCGCTTAGTTCGAGCGGCGCAAGCGCGCGCCGGGCGGCTCATGCCGTCATATGCGCGCTTTCTGGGATGTAAGAAATGCGGTGCGATCGTAATTCTTACCCCGTAGAAGCGCATCGCGCCGCTCTATCCACGCATGAAGCGGGCTCTCGCCCAGAGGGCGGCGCGCGCACCGCGCGACAAACCGCGTTTGGCACTGGATTTGCTTTTTCCGACGGAGCAGGTCGAGAGGACTCCCCCAATGCTCCGCAAAATCGCGCTCGTCAGCGATCACGCCTCGCCGCTCGCCGCGGCGGGAGGCGTCGACTCGGGCGGGCAGAACATCTACGTCGCGCAGCTCGCGCGCCATCTCGCCGCGCTCGGCTACGCGGTCGACGTGTTCACGCGGCGCGACGCGCCCGACCAGCCGCTGGTGCAGGAGTGGGCGCGCGGCGTGCGCGTGATCCACGTGCCCGCCGGGCCCGCGCGATACGTGCGCAAGGAAGACCTGCTGCCGCTGATGGAGGAGTTCTCCGCCTGCGTCTGCTCGTTCTGCCGGCGCGAGGGCGGCTACGACCTCGTGCACGCGAACTTCTTCATGTCGGGGCTCGTCGCGATCAAGCTGAAGCAGCGCTTCGACATCCCGTTCGTCGTCACCTTTCACGCGCTCGGGCGCGTGCGCCGGCAGCACCAGGGCGACGCCGACCAGTTCCCGGCCGAGCGCCTCGCCATCGAGGACGCGATCGTGGCCGAGGCCGACGCCATCGTCGCCGAGTGCCCGCAGGACAGGACCGACCTGGTCGGTTTGTATCGCGCCGACCCGCGCAAGATCGCCGTCGTCCCGTGCGGCTTCGACGCCGGGGAGTTCTGGCCGATCGCGCGCCGCTTCGCCCGGCACACGCTCGGCATCGACGCCGACGAGCGCGTCGTGGTCAACATCGGCCGCATGGTGCCGCGCAAAGGCGTGGACAACGTGATCCGCGGCGTCGCGCGCCTGGGCCGCAGCTTCGGCGTGCGGGCGCGGCTGCTCGTCGTCGGCGGCAACTCCGATGTTCCCGATCCCGCGCTCACGCCCGAGATCGGGCGGCTGCGCGCGGTGGCGGACGAGGAGCGCGTCGCCGGGCGCGTCACTTTCACCGGCCGGCGCAGCCGCGAGCTGCTGAAGCTCTATTACAGCGCCGCGGACGTCTTCGTCACGACGCCGTGGTATGAGCCGTTCGGCATCACGCCGCTCGAGGCGATGGCGTGCGGCACGCCGGTGATCGGCTCGGCCGTCGGCGGCATCAAGCACAGCGTGCTCGACGGCGTCACCGGCTATCTCGTACCGGCGAACGAGCCCGACGCACTCGCCGCGCGGCTTGCCGACCTGTATGCGAGCCCGGGGCGCGCGCGCGAGTTCGGCCGCAACGCGGTGCGCCGGGTGAACGCGTCGTTCACCTGGCAGCGCGTGTCGGGGTCGATCGCTTCGCTGTACGAGCGCGTGGCGGGCGGGCCCGAGGCGCTCCCCGGCGAGCGCTGGGTGGCCGCCGCATGAGCGTCGGCCGCCTCGAAGGCAAGGTCGTCTTCGTCACGGGCGGCGGGCGCGGCCTCGGCGCCGCGATCTGCCGCGCCTGCGCGCAGGACGGCGCGCAAGTCGCGGTCGCGGATCTCGACCTCGCGCGCGCCCAGGCGATCGCGGCCGAGGTCGGCGGCTGCGCGATCCGCGTCGACGTCGGCGACGAGGACCCGTGCGAGCGCGCCCTCGCCGAGACGCTCGAGCGCCTCGGGCGCCTCGACGCGCTGGTGAACAACGCCGGCGTCGACTACACGCTGTCGCTCGAGGAGCTCTCGGTCGAGCAGTGGGACCGCGTGATCCGCACCAACCTGCGCGGGCCGTTCCTGCTCGCGAAGCGCGCGGCCGCGATCATGGCCCGCCAGGGCGGCGGCCACATCGTCAACATCGCCTCGACCGCGGCGAAGCGCGCCTGGGCCAACGCCTCGGCCTACCACGCGAGCAAGTGGGGCCTGCTCGGCTTCAGCCACGCGCTGCATGCCGAGCTGCGGCCGCTCGGGATCAAGGTGAGCGCCGTGGTCGCGGGCGGCATGCGCACGCCCTTCCTGCTCGATCGCTTCCCCGACCTCGACCCGGGCGTGCTGCAGGATCCGGCGAACGTCGCCGCCACGGTCGCCTTCCTCCTGGCCATGCCCGAGGAGAGCGTCATCCCCGAGGTGATGGTGATCCCGATGCGAGAGAGCTCCTGGCCATGACCCGGGAATCCGATCGCGCGGTGTTCCTCGACAAGGACGGCACGCTCATCGACGACGTCGCCTACAACGTCGATCCCGTGCGCATCACGCTCGCCAGGGGCGCGGCCGAAGGGCTGTACCTGCTGGTGCGCCGCGGCTACCGCATCGTCGTCGTGTCGAACCAGCCCGGCGTCGCCCTCGGCATTTTCCCCGAGCACGCGCTGGGCGGCGTCGAATCGCGGCTGCGCGAGCTGCTGCGCGACGTCGGCGTGCCGCTCTCGGGCTTCCACTATTGCCCGCACCTGCCCGGGGGGCGGCTGCCCGAGTACGCAGTGCCTTGCGCCTGCCGCAAGCCCGCGTCGGGGCTGCTGTCCCGGGCCGCGCGCGAGCACGGCCTCGACCTCGCGAGCTCGTGGATGGTCGGCGACATTCTCGACGACGTCGAGGCGGGCCGTGGCGCGGGCTGCCGCACCGTGCTGATCGACAACGGCAACGAGACCGAGTGGGACCTCACCCCTGGGCGCCGTCCCGACAAGGTCGCCGCGGACCTGTTCGAGGCCGCGGCGCTGATCGTGAGCGACGACGCGCGCGTCGGCCCCGTTCTCATGTGCGGCACGGCATGAGGCGCGTCCCCTGGCCCGAGGCGAAGAACGTCCTGGCCGTGCGCCTGGACAACATCGGCGACGTGCTCATGACGACGCCGGCGATACGCGCGCTGAAGGAGTCGGCGCCCGGCCGCCGCGTCACGCTGCTCACCTCGCCCGCCGGCGCGCAGCTCGCCCCGTACGTGCGCGAGATCGACCACGTGATCACGTTCGCGGCGCCCTGGATGAAGGCGACCGGCGACGGCCCGACCATGGACGGCGCGATGATCGTGCAGCTCGCGTCGAAGAGCTTCGACGCCGCCGTGATCTTCACCGTCTACAGCCAGAACCCGCTGCCCGCGGCGTACCTCGCCTATCTCGCCGGCATCCCGCTGCGGCTCGCGCACTGCCGCGAGAACCCGTACCGGCTGC
>DATDMW010000330.1:0-8202 GCA_036518595.1 Burkholderiales bacterium | reverse complement strand
GGTCGTGCACCCGGCCGCGAGCGCCAGCGCGCACAGCGCGGGCAGCGAGCGCGCGGCGAGCCGGATCACTGCTTCCCGGCGCGCAAGGGCACGAATCGAACCGCGTCCAGCCATTTTTCGGTGAATCCCTTCGTCGTCCGCTCGATCAGGCACAGCGCCTGCTCCTCCGCTCCGAGCGGCGCGATCATTCTGCCACCCACGGCAAGCTGCTGCAAAAGCAATTCTGACGCTTTGGGCGAGGCCGCCGCGACGACGATGCCGTCGAAGGGCGCCGCATCGGGCAGGCCTCTCGCGCCGTCGCCGTGCACGAGCCTCAGGTTCGCGAGGCGCAGCGTGCGCAGGTTCGCGCGCGCGCGATCGAGGAGCCCCGCGATGCGCTCGATCGAGTAGACCTCCGTGGCGACCTGCGCCAGCACCGCCGCCTGGTAGCCGCAGCCGGTGCCGACCTCGAGCACCCGGCCGAGCGGCCGGCCGTCGCGCAGCTCGGCGAGCATGCGCGCGACGACGAAGGGCTGCGAGATCGTCTGCTCGAAGCCGATCGGCAGCGCGCTGTCCTCGTAGGCGCGGCTCGCGAGCGCCTCGTCGACGAACAGGTGGCGCGGCACCGAGGCCATCGCCGCGAGCACCGTCTCGTCGCGGATCCCCTTCTCGCGCAGCCGCGCGATCATGCGGTCGCGCGTGCGCTGCGACGTCATGCCGATGCCGCGCTCGCGCGCCCCCGGCGGAAGCCCGCTCACTGGCCGAGCCAGGCCCGCACGCCCGGGATCTGCTGCGAATGCGTGAGGTCGATCTGCAGCGGCGTGAGCGAGACGCGATGGGCCGACACGGCGTGGAAGTCGGTGCCGGGACCTGCGTCCTGCGCCGCGCCCGCGGCGCCGACCCAGTAGATCGTCTCGTTGCGCGGGCTCTTCGCCTTGACCACCGGCTCGGCCTTGTGGCGCTTGCCGAGCCGCGTCACCTCGAGGCCCTGCAGCTCGTCGAACGCGATGTCGGGCACGTTGACGTTCAGCAGCACCGGCGAAGGCGCCGGCCGCCGCTGCAGGCGCTCGACCAGCTCGCGCGCGATGCGCGCCGCAGTGTCGTAGTGCTTGCCGGCCTTGCTCGTGAGCGAAACCGCGAAGGACGGGATGCCGAGCAGGTAGCCTTCCATCGCCGCCGCGACCGTGCCCGAGTAGATGGTGTCGTCGCCCATGTTGGCGCCGAGGTTGATGCCCGAGATGACGACGTCGGGCAGCTCATCGAGCAGCCCGGTGACGGCGAGGTGGACGCAATCGGTCGGCGTGCCGTTCACGAACAGGTAGCCGTTCGCCGACTTGCGCACCGACAGCGGCCGGTCGAGCGTGAGCGAGTTGGAGGCGCCGCTGCGGTCGCGCTCGGGCGCGACGACGGTGATGGAGCCGAGATCCGCGAGCGCGTCGGCGAGTATCGCGATGCCGGGCGCGAAGTACCCGTCGTCGTTGCTCAGGAGGATCCGCACGGGCCGAATTATAGCGGAGGCGGCCTCAGCGCCGCGCCGCCGTCATCACCCCGCGCACCTCGCGCAGCAGCGCGAGCGCGCGCTGCAGGTGGGCGCTGTCGTCGACTTCGACCGTGAACTGCATCGAGGCGATCGAGTGCCGCGTCTGCGTGCTCACCGCGGTGACGTTGATGCGCTCGCGCGACAGCACCTCGGTGACGTCGCGCAGCAGGCCCTGGCGGTCGGTCGCCTGCAGCGCGAGGTCGGCCGCGAAGCGGCGGGCGCCCTGCTCGCCCCAGTCGGCGGCGATGCGGCGCTCGGGCGCGCGCGCGACCAGCCGCGCGAGGCTCGGGCAGTCGCGCCGGTGGATCGACACGCCGCGGCCCTTGGTGACGAAGCCCGCGATCGGGTCGGGCGGCACCGGCTTGCAG
Organism: Burkholderiales bacterium; assembly: GCA_036518595.1. GTDB lineage: Bacteria > Pseudomonadota > Gammaproteobacteria > Burkholderiales > SG8-39 > VBDM01. The sequence continues at coordinate 6,315 of DATDMW010000330.1, read as the reverse complement.
CAGCGCGCGAGCTGCGTGAGCAGGCGGTCGACGCCGACGATCAGGATGCCGTCGCCGCCCGCGGGCGCGCGGCTCGGCCGCACCGCGGGCTGCTGGGGCGGCGCCGCGGCGTCCTCGCCGCGCAGCGCCGCCTGGATCTGGCGCGCGCCGACCTCCTCGCGCCCGACCGCCGCGAAGAAATCCTCCGTGTCGTCGAACCCGAGACCGGCCGCGAGCTGCTCGAGGCTCGCGTCCTTGCGGCCCTCGCGCTGCAGCTCGCGCTCGACCGCGGCGCGTCCCGCCGCGATGGTCTGCTCCATCTCCTCGCGGTTGAACCACTGGCGCACCTTGTTGCGCGCGCGCGAGCTGGCGATATACCCGAGGTCCGGGTTCAGCCAGTCGCGGCTGGGGCCGCCCTGCTTCGCGGTGACGATCTCGACGCGGTCGCCGTTCGCGAGCGGCGTGTCGAGCGGCACCATGGCGCCGTTCACCTTCGCGCCCCGGCAGCGGTGGCCGACGTCGGTGTGCAGCGCGTACGCGAAGTCGACCGGCGTCGAGCCCTTCGGCAGGTCGATCACGCGGCCCTGCGGGGTGAGCGCGTAGACCGTGTCGTCGAGCGCTTTCAGGTCGGGCGCGTCGGAGGCGTCGACGATCTCGTCGCGCCAGGCGAGCATCTGGCGCAGCCAGGCGATGCGCTCGTCGAGCGCGTCGGCGCCGCGCGCCGGGCGGCGCGCGCCCTCCTTGTAGCGCCAGTGCGCGGCGACGCCGAGCTCGGCCTCGCGGTGCATCTCGTGCGTGCGGATCTGCACCTCGAGCGCGCGGCCGTCCTCGGCCATGACCGCGGTGTGGAGCGACCGGTACGCGTTCTCCTTGGGGCGCGAGATGTAGTCGTCGAACTGCTGCGGGATCGGCGTCCACAGGTCGTGCACCACGCCGAGCGCGGCGTAGCAATCCTTCACCTCGCCGACGAGCACGCGCAGCGCGCGCACGTCGTGCACCTGCGAGAAGTCGAGCGCCTTCGCGCGCATCTTGCTCCAGATGCTGTAGATGTGCTTCGGCCGCCCGACGACCTCGGCCGCGATGCCGGCCGCAGCGAGCGCGCCCGAGAGCCGCTCGCGCGCGGCGGCGATGAAGGCCTCGCGCTCGGTGCGGCGCTCCTCGAGCAGGCCGGCGATCTTCCTGTACAGGTCGGGCTCGAGGTAGCGGAACGACAGGTCCTCGAGCTCCCACTTCAGCTGCCACACGCCGAGCCGGTTCGCGAGCGGCGCGTAGATGTCGAGCGTCTCGCGCGCGATCTCGCGGCGCTCGGCGGCGGGCGCAGCCGCGAGGAAGCGCAGCGTCTGCGCGCGGCTCGCGAGCCGCAGCAGCACCACGCGGATGTCCTGCACCATCGCGAGCAGCATCTTGCGCAGCGTCTCGGCCTGGGCGCGCGCGTCGCGCGTCTGCGTGCCCGCCGAGCGCACGACGACGCGCAGCTCGTTCAGCCGCGTGATGCCCGCGACCAGCGCGGCGACCTTGTCGCCGAAGAGGCGCCTGATCTTCTCGTCGCTGTCCTCGACGTACTCGGGCGCCGCGAACATCAGCCCGGCGATGCGCGCCTCGGCGTCGAGCCTGAGCGCCGCGACGTTGGCCGCGAGCCCGAGCGCGTGCGCGAGCGCGGGCTCGCCCGTGCCGAGGACCGCGTCGCCGTAGGTCTCGCGCGCGAACGCGAGCGCGCGCTCGAGCGGCTCGCGCTCCTCGGGCGCGAGGCCCGAGGCGAGCGCCTGCGCCTCGTCGGCAGCTGCGGGACGGACGACGGTGACCATGGTGGATAATGTACCCTTTTTCCGAGGCGTTCCCGAGAGATGGGCTTCCTGCGCGAATGGCGCCGCCGCCGCACGCTGAAGAGCGCGCGGCTCGACGAGGACCTGTGGCGGCGCGTCTACGGCGATCTCTCGTTCCTGCGCGGGCTGTCCGAGGACGAAGCCGCTCGCCTGCGCGATCTCGTCGTTCTGTTCCTCGCCGAGAAGGAGATGCACGGCGCGCACGGCTTCGAGCTCACCGACGAGATCCGGCTCGCGATCGCGCTCCAGGCCTGCCTGCCGATCCTGAACCTCGGGCTCTCCGCCTACGACGGCTGGGTCGGGATCGTCGTCTACCCCGGGCAGTTCCGCGTGGTGAAGGAAGAGGTCGACGAGGACGGCGTCGTGCACGTCTACGAGGACGAGCAGGCGGGCGAGGCCTGGCCCGGCGGCCCGGTGATCCTGTCGTGGGAGGACGTCGGGCTCTCGGGCGCGGGCTACAACGTGGTGATCCACGAGTTCGCGCACAAGATCCACCTCGACGGCCCCGGCGACGACGATTTCCCCGATCCGCGCGAGGGCATGGACGCGGAGAAGTGGCGCGAGACGCTCGACGCGGCCTACGACCGCTTCTGCGCGGACGTCGACTCGGGGCGGCCGGTGCTGGTCGACGATTACGCAGCGGAGCACCCGTCGGAGTTCTTCGCGGTGATGAGCGAGGCGTTCTTCACCGACTCGGCGGTGCTCGCGCGCGACTATCCCGCGCTCTACGAGCAGCTCGCGCGCTTCTACCGCCAGGATCCCGCCGAGCGGCTTCCGGCGAAGCCGGCGGAGAAGCGGCCGCCGAAGCGCGCTAAGGACCGAGCCTGACCTCGCGCACGAGCGCCATCCGCTTCTCGCCGCCGCGCACCAGCGTGTACTCGCCGCGATAGAGTCCGCTCGCCCAGTCCGACCCGCGGCGCACGCCCGCGTAGGCGAGCGATTGCGCGCGCTCGCCCGGAATGCGCGCGCTGCGCGCCGCGAGCACGCGCCCGTCCGGGCCGATCAGGCGAAGCGTCTCGAGGTCGCCCGCGCGCGCGCCGAAGATCTGCACCCAGAAGACCGCCGCGCGCGACGCGCGGCCGAACGGCACGGCGCCGTCGCCGACCATGCCCCAATCGCCGATCGCCGGCGGCGCGCCCGAGATCCCGGCGCCGAGCACGCCGGTCGCCGTATACGCGAGCGCGGCGAGCGCGTCGGGCGACCACAGGGGCTTCGCGCCGGCGCGGCACGGCTCGCCGCCCTCGGCGCCGACGAACGGGTCGACCGTCCGCCGGTCGTGCCGCACCTCGAAGTGCAGGTGCGGGAACTCGGTCTCGCCCGACATCCCGACCTCGCCGATCGGCTGGCCGCGGGACACGACGTCGCCCGCGCGCACTGCGATGCTGTGCCGGCGCAGGTGCGCGTACTGCGTCTCCCAGCCGTCGCCGTGATCGATGATCACGGAGTTGCCCGCCTCGCGCCCCGCGACCACGCCGGGGCGCAGCGCGCGCACGCTGACGTCGGGCATGCCGTCGCGCACGGCGAGCACGCGCCCGTCGTCCGCGGCGAGCACGGGCACGCCGCGGCGCCACGCCTCGGCGTCGATCACGCGGATGTCGGTGCCCTTGTGGCCTTGGTAGGTGAGGAAGCCGCAGCGGTAGTCGCGCGCCGCGGGGCCGGGGTCGCGGTCGACGTAGTTCTGCACGATGCACGTTTTGCCGATCGCGCATTGCAGCGGCACGACGAAGGCGGGCGCGCCCTGCGCGGGCGCGGCGGACGAAGCGAGCGCCGCCGCGAGCGCCGCGATGACCCTCATCGCGTCAGCCGAGAAGGAAGTCGCGGACGATCGCGATCTGGTCCGCGTGGATGAGCGTCGGCGCGTGGCCCACGCCCGCGATCTCGACGAGCTTCGCGCGCGGGCCGCGCTCGGTCATCGCGCCCGCGGTCTCGCGCGTGAGCAGGTCGGAGGACTCGCCGCGCAGCACCAGCGTCGGGCAGCGGATCGCGTCGTAGAGCTTCCACAGCTCGATGTCCTTGTGCGGTTGCTCGGCGTTGAACGGCACCGCGAGCGCGGGATCGTAGTGCATGCGCAGGCTGCCGTCGGGCTGCCGGCGCACGACGTGCTCGGTGAGGAAGCGCCACTCGGCGTCGCTGTGCGGCCCGAAGGGCGCGCTGACGGTGCGCACGTAGTACTCGGCGGTCTCGAGGTCGGGGAAGCTCGGCGCCTTGCCGACGTAGGAGCCGATGCGGTCGAGCGATTGCGCGGTGACGAGCGGGCCCGAGTCGTTCAGCACCAGCCGCGAGACGAGGCCTTCGGGAAACGCGGCGAGGCCCATGCCGATCAGCCCGCCGAGCGAGGTGCCCACCCACTGCACCGACTCGACGTCCGCGCGCGCGATCAGCGTCACCATGTCGGCGACGTAGGTCGGCACGACGTACTCCATGGGATTGCGCAGCCACTGCGACTCGCCGCGCCCGGGGACGTCGGGGCAGATCACGCGGTGCGTCCTCGACATCTCCGCCGCGAGGAAATCGAAGTCGCGCGCGCAGCGCGTCAGGCCGTGCGCGCAGACGAGCACGCGCGGGTTGCCGCGCTCGCCCCACTCGACGTACGACACGCGGTGCAGGCCGCTCGGGCTCGCGCACTGCACGCTCCGGCGCCGGAACGCGGCCGTCATAGCGCCGGCGGCTCCATCTCGGTCTCGCCCGCGGCGAGCCAGAAGTCGTGCATGAGCTGGAGGATCCAGCGCGTGTCGGCGCCGAACGTGCTGAACGACGAGCCGCCGCCCGCCTCCGCCTGCAGCACCCTGCGCAGCTTTTCCGAGCGCAGGTTCGCGCCCGAGACCGGCACGCCGTAGGTCGCGTAGCGGCTGCGCTCGACCGCGGTCTCCTCGGCCGGGGCCTCGGCGAACCATATCCACTCGGCGGCGAACTCGCGCGCGATCGCGTCGAGCTCGCGCAGCTCGTCGTCGGCGACCGCCTCGTCGATCTCCTCGTAGCGCACGCCCTCCTCGGCCGCGCTCCAGCGCTCGGCCCAGCGGCCCTCGACGCCGCCCGAGGCGCGCAGCGCGAAGGCGTCCTTCGCGCCGTCGACGCGGAAGAACGCGTGCTGCTCGGCCGCGATCGCGTAGCCGTGCCACGCGCCTCGCCACGCGCGGCACGCGAGCGCGAGCGCGAGGCGCCCTTCGGCGTCGGCCTGCGCGTGCAGGAGCAGCGTCCCGGTCGCCGCGCCCGCCTGCGACGCCTGCTCGCGCAGCGCGCCGTTCGCGATGATCGCGCGGCCGCTCCGGCCCTGGGAAGGCTCCGACCACTCCACCTTCAGCTCGAGATCCGGGAATTCCTGCGACGCCGCGACGAACGGCGGAAACGGGATCCCGCCCGAGACGCGCAGCTCGTACTCGAGCCGCCCCGCCGTGTGCCGCTCGCGCAGCTCCTCGTCGAAATCGCCGGCGAGCAGCGCGTTCACGCGCGCGCGGCACGCGGCGAGCGCGTCGGGGTCGCCTTCGATGACGATGACGGCGTGGAGGCGGGCGGGCAAGGTTGCTGCGGTCCTTCCGGTGGAGCAGCCAGTATAGCTAACGCAGCGCGTGGCTCGCCAAGTGGTAGTAGCCGTCGAAGCCCTCCGGCGAGCTCATCGCGCTCGGGCACGATCGCGATCCCCACACGCCCAGGACGGCGTTCATCCTTCCGCCGTCGAAGTTCGCGCTGGCGGCCTTGGCGACAAGCTCGCCGGTAACGCGATCGATGACTTGCGTCCTGGACAGGCCGGTATGGCGATCAGGCTTGATGAAATCCTCGCGGACCTCGTAGCGGGCGGTGAGCGCCGATATGCGCGTGGTGCTGATGGTCCCGTTTGCCGAGCGCTCGTACCGGACCCATGCGCCGGGCTCGGTCACGCTGCGCGCCTCCACCCAGCTGAACCCTTCCTCCTGGAGATAGCGCATGCCGAAGCTGTTCGAGGTCCCGGAGTTCAGGAAGATGCCCTCCGCTAGGCTGCGGCGATAGACGACCGGGGCGCCCTCGGTCTTGCAGATCTTGTCGAACTCGGACCAGTCGATGAACCAGAAGATCGACACCGGGAGCACCACGGCAAGCACCGCCAGCGGGACCGCGAGCCTGATCCGCGCTTTGCTCAGGAGCCATGCAAGCAGCGCAACCACCGGCGCGAGCAAGAGCGGCGCGAACACCGCCCAAATGATTCCGACGGCCCACATCGGGTGCGCTCCCTCGAAAGTGTCTGCTCCATGATACCGCGGCCCGGGCTCAACGAATCGATGCCCAGTACCGCTGCTCCGCCTTGCGCCATTCTTTCACGCGGAACCCGCCGGCAAAATCCCTCAGGGTGATCGCGCCCGACTCGTCGCTGCGCAGGATCTCGCTGCCGACCCCGCGATAGCGCTCGAGCACGGCCTCGCGCGGATGCCCGAAGCGGTTGCGCCAGCCGACCGCGAACAGCGCCCGGCGCGGCGCCACCGCGTGCACGAAATCCGGCGTCGAGGAGCTCGTGCTGCCGTGATGCGGAACGACGAGCACG
>DATDMW010000329.1:0-3032 GCA_036518595.1 Burkholderiales bacterium | reverse complement strand
ATCGTCCAGGTATTCGGCAACGTCCTGCCCGTCACGCGCAACGAGCAGCTCTTCGCCCGGAGTCAGGAACGTCTCGAGGCCCGGGCTCTCGTCGGTGATGATGCAGCTCGCCGACCCCGCGGCTTCGAAGAGGCGCGTCGCGGGCGAGTACCCGTAGCGGCTCTCCCGGTGCAGATTCAGCACGGCCAGCGCCGACGAGCTCAGGGTGTTGTGGTCGTACGTGTGGACGTGCCCCATCGTGACGACGTTCCGCGGCACTTGCCGCGGATCCCATCCGCTGCCGCCCAGCACGAACTTCCAGTAGGGGCGGCGCCGCGCCACCGAGAAGAAGAACTCCTCGACGCGCGCTTCGCGATCGGGCATCTGGTTGCCCAAGAAGGTCAGGGCGCACGCGTGCCGCAGATCGCGCGGGGCGGGGTGATGCATCTCGGGATCGAGGGCATCGTAGACCGGCAGGCAGACCCCGGCTCCGAGCGCCTGGTAGGCCCTGACGACGCCGGGCCCGCCGCCGTAGGTGAAGATCGCGTCGTACTGCGGGACGAGCTCGCGGAACGGATCGCCGGCGTCGCCGAACAGACGGTCCAGCGTCGCGGGCGCGTCGACGTCCCAGAACGCCACCAGGCGCTCACGGCTCTTGAGCGCGAGGATCTCTCGTTCGAGGAGCGCGTCGAAGATCCCGACGCCGCTGGCTTTGACGACGAGGTCGGCGCTCTCCGCTTGGCGCATGGCCGCGCGCGCGGCGTCCGCCGTGGGCGGATAGACCATGACCCGCGCCCAGGTCGGGTCCTCCATGTCCCGGTGAGCCTGGCGCTGATACACGTCGGGCTCGTAGAAGGTGATGCTGAAGCCTCTCGCGGCCAGCGCCTTGAGCAGGCCTCGGTAGTAGCTCGCGGCGCCGTTCCAGTAGGCCGACACCAGGCTCGAGCCAAAGAACGCGACGCGCATCGAGCGCACGTTCTTGGGGCCGCGAACCTTCGTGCGACGCGCGCGCGCGCCAGGCGCTGGGCCGTCCGTGCGCGTCGACATCAGGCCGCCTCCCGCTGCCGATCGAGCACCACCGAGTGACAGAACACCACGACCTGCATCCTCGCTCCTCAAATGGGGCGCCCAAACGAGTCGGGGAGGGCGCGTCGAGCCCCGTATGCGCGGCAAGAATAAGCATCGCCGCAAGCATCGATCGCCCGCCCATGGCGACATTTTGGGTTCCTGCGCGCGGCCTTCACGCTGCGCGGCAAACGTCGGGACTCGTCCGGGTGGGAGCCGCACGCACCTCTCAGAAATAATTGAACTTTCGCCGCGCAGAGACCTTTCGGCTTCTGGGTTCGTGGCTATATCGGAATCCGGACGCCAACCCCGAGGTCTCGCCGTGGAACGTTCGACCGAGCCAACGACCGATCCCGTCAAATTCCTGCTGGTGGGCGACGCGTTGTTTCAGCGCGCCTATGGCCGCCTGCTGCGTGACCGCGGCCTGGAGGTGGTCGAGGTCGCCGAAGAGGAGGCGATCGAAGCCGCGCAGACGCTGGATCCCGCTGGCGTGGTGCTGCGCCTGCGCCGCGGTGTGCCGGCCGCGCTGTCCATCTTCGAGTCGATTCGGCGCGCGTGCCCCGCGTTGCCCATCTTGGTCGTCAGCCAGCAGCCCACGGTGGCCGAGGCGGTGAAGCTCATGCAGCTCGGCGCGCACGCGTGCGTGCCTCTCCTCATCGAGCCGACGGGGGCGGCGTCGCCGTCGCCCGAGCTGCTCGAGAACTTGCAAGCGATCCTGCACAGCCGGCAGGCCGCCTCGTCCTCCGATCGCACGGGACGAATGGGGCCGGTCGCCGCCGGGCACGGCCTGGTGGGCGGGAGCCTGCCCATGCGGGCCGTCCTGCGCGACGTCGCGCTGGTCGCGCCCACGCGGACGACGGTGCTGATCCTCGGCGAGACGGGCACCGGCAAGGAGCGCATCGCCCAGGCGATCCATCAAGGCTCGCCGCGGCGCGGGGCGTCTTTCGTCGCCGTGAACTGCGCGGCGATCTCCGAGACGCTGCTCGAGAGCGCGCTCTTCGGTCACGAGAAGGGCGCGTTCAGCGGCGCGCACTGCCGCCGCGAGGGCCTGTTCAAGATCGCCGACGGCGGCACGCTGTTCCTCGACGAGATCGGCGAGACCTCGCCGGCGCTGCAGGCCAAGCTGCTGCGCGTCCTGCAGGAGCGACAGTTCGAGCGCGTGGGCAGCACGGCGCCCGTCTCGACGGACGTGCGGGTGATCGCCGCCACCAACCGCGATCTGCGGCAGATGGTGGCGGAGCGCACCTTCCGCTCGGACCTGTTCTATCGGCTCAACGTGATGGTCATCAACGTCCCGGCGCTGCGGCACCGGCGCGAGGACATCGGGCCGCTGGTGACGCACATCCTCGCGCGGCTCTCGTTCGAGCTCGGCATCCCGCGCCCCGCCGTGGGGCCCGAGGTGCTGGCGCTGCTGGAGGAGTACCCGTGGCCAGGCAACGTCCGCGAGCTCGAGAACGTGCTCGAGCGGCTGCTGGTGGTCTCGCAGGATCGCACCGTGACGCTCAGCGATCTGCCGGCGGAGCTGCGCGAGACGACGCGGCCGCCTTCCTTCGTCGCGGGTGACCCGAGCTCGATGGTCGCCGACGGGCGACCGCTGATCCCGGGCGCGAGCTTCCGCGAGATCGAACGGCACGCCATCTTGGCGACCTACGAAGCCTGCGGCCAGAGCCCCAGCCGCACGGCGCACGTGCTCGGCCTTTCGCCGCGCACGGTCCACTATCGGCTGCGCGAGTACCGCGGCGAGACCGGGCGGCGCACGCAGCGCCTCGGCGGCGGCTGGCGGGCGCCCGAGGAGACGTGGGCCGAGCGCGCGCGCGGGCCGCTGCCGGCCCGCGTGCCGCCGACGGGCGAGCTGCCCGGGCTCGCGAGCGAGCGGCGCTACTGAAGAGGCTCTAGGCCCCCTAGAGGGCCACCCGACGCCGCCGTCGGGCCGGTCCTTGTCGCCGTCCCTCACACGCCACAGGTTTCGATCGGGAGGCGACGCGGTC
>DATDMW010000328.1:0-4191 GCA_036518595.1 Burkholderiales bacterium | reverse complement strand
GAGTTCTACGCGCAGCCGCAGGCGGAGCCCGCCGAGCTGGGCGGCGTGTTCACCGAGGAGACCTACGGCTACTCGCTGCCGGTGCTGAACCAGCGGCGCTTCCCGCTGCGCGGCTACGACCCGGGCGACCCGGGCCTCATCGGCCACCGCGCGCGCCTCGGCACGCTCGAGTGGCGCACGCCGCTCGCCGACATCGACCGCGCGACCATGCTGCCGCCGGTCGGCGTGAACCGCGTGTCGCTGAACGTGTTCGCCGACGCGGGCGCGGCCTGGGACGCGGGCGAGCAGCGCCGCTTCCGCCGCGGCTACGGCGTCGAGCTGCTCGCCGAGGCGCGGGCGGGCTATCTCTACGGCGCGCAGTTCCGCGCCGGCATCGCGCACGGCGTCGACGAGAACGGCCGCACCGTGGCCTACGTCCGGATCGGCCGCTCGTTCTAGCTCACTGGCGCTTCATCGCCGCGCCGCCGACGAACGGGGTCGCGCTGGCGCCGTTCGCGAGCGAGAAGGTCACGCCCAGCTCGGCGGCCTGCGGTCCGTAGAAGGTGCCGGCCGCCGCGCCCGTCCTGCCGTTGGTCGAGCTCACCGTGCCCGAGAGCGCGTTCGCGCCGGCCGCGTACGTGAGCGTGCCCGTCACGTTGTAGCCGGGGTCGGAGACGAGGATGCCGGTCGCGCGGTCGGTCTTGCCCGATCCCGTGCTCGAGAGCGCGACCGAACGCGCGCCGAAGTCCGCGGTCGCGGTCGCGAGCGCGCTGATCGAGAACTGCTTGCCGCCGAGCTCGGTCGCGTTGCCGAGCAGGAAGCCGCTGTAGGTCGCCGTTCCCGTCGTCGGGATGTCGTTGCCCGCGGTGCGCGTGCCGAAGGAGATCGCGGCCTGCTGGTTGATCGTTCCGGTGGTGAGGTCGGCGCGGTCCCAGATCCCGAGGCTCGAGAAGCGCAGACCCGAGGGACCGTTGGACGGCACGATGTAGGTGAGCGTGCGCACGCCCTGTGCGTCGGAGCGGCGCGCCGTCGGGATCTGCACGCCGGCGATGACGTTGGTCGAGACGACGTCGGCCCGCGTGAAGGTATCGTCGACGCCGAGCGCCGGGATGGCGATGCGCACCGTCGGCGCGTTCGAGAACGTGACCGCGGGCGTGAACGCGCCCGCGCTCGTGTCCATGCGCGCGACCGAGCCGACGCTGAGCGCGGTCGGCGTGGACATCGCGGTAAGGTCGGTGCCCGAGCCCGTGACGGGCGTCTGCTCGCTGCTCGGCGCGCGCATCGCGCTCGCGCCGCCGCCCCCTCCGCCGCCGCCGCAGGCGGCGAGCGCGCAGGCCGCGAGGAGCGCGGGGATGAGAGGCGTCTTCACGGCGGGATCCTTCGCGACGAGTGGAGAACAGCCCGAGGCTACGCGCGCAGGGCGCGTGTCCGGTCGGTGGCCGCGTTGAGCCGGCTGGAGCAAGCCGCTTCGGACTGGTGCACGGGCGATCCCCGGGGCCCCGTCGCGGGGCATGCGTCGCCCCGGCACGACGGGCGCAGTGCGGCGCACCCGAGAAAAACCGCTTGCGATCAACGAGGAAGCGATAACGGGCGCCTTTGGCACGGCGCTTGCTGCTTCGCACAACGAACCATCTTGAAAGGAGCGCCGAGAAACCCCATGAGCAACTTCATGCGAACCCACAAGCTCGACTGGCTCGTCGCCGCTGCCATCGGCGCCCCGCTCGCGATCCTGTTCGCCGCCTGCGCGAAGGACATCGCCGACGCGCTCGGGCACATCGGCGACGGCAGCCTGCTTGCGCTCGCGGCCGCGGCCAACGCGCTCACGCTGGTGCCGTAATCAGCCGTCGAGCTCGGGGTAGTACCGGAAGATCCCCATCGTGTTGAACGGCAGCCGCCGCTCCGAGCCGAGGTAAGCCGCGAGGCTCGCGCGCCGCGCGACCCGGTCGTGGAGCTCCGCGACGCGCCGCCGCCGGCGCTCGGCGCGCGCCATCGCGCGCGGGAAGGCGTAGCGCAGGCCCGCGACCACCTGGAACAGCGAGAGGTCCGCGTAGCTCGCGCGCCGCCCGGCGAGCCAGCCGCTCTTCGCGGCGTATTTTCGATCATTCGAGCGGATCACGCGCTCGAAGTAGTCGAGGAACGCGGGCAGCCGCTCCTTGCGGAAGCCCGCCGCGCGCGCCTTCGACTCGCGCTTCTGCTCCTCGTAGTAACGCCAGCCCCCGAGCGGGTGGTGCACGTCGTGCGCCTCGACCAGCAGGTCGGCCATCGTGAGCTGCAGCTGGTGGATCCACAGGCGCGCGCCTTCCTCTCGCGGCGCGAGGCCGAGGCGCGGCCCGAGCCAGAGCAGGATGTTCGCCGTCTGGCCGATGACGAGCTTCCCCGCGACGAGGAACGGGCAGGCGAAGGGCGGGTGCGCGAGCGAGCGCCGCGCCATGAAGCGCATCATCGTGGGGACGCCGTTGCGCGCCCTCGCGACGTCGACGTAGTCGGCGCCCGCGTCCTCGAGCGCGAGGCGGACGAGCTCGCCGCGGCCGGGGATCGAGGGCCAGTAGTAGAGCGCGTAGCGCATGGGGGGCCTCCGGGCTGCGAAAGCGTCGATGCTACCGTTTCCGGTAAAGTATCGGCATGCCCGTCAGCCATCCCTTCCACCTCGCCTTCCCCGTGCGCGATCTCGCCGAGGCTCGCCGCTTCTACGGCGGGCTGCTCGGCTGCCCCGAGGGGCGCTCGAGCGACGAGTGGGTCGACTTCGATCTCTACGGCCACCAGGTGGTCGCGCACCTCGCGCCCGGGCAGTGCGTCGAGGTGTCGCGCAACGACGTCGACGGCGACGCGGTGCCGGTGCGCCACTTCGGCGTCGTGCTGCCGATGCCCGAGTGGGAGCGGCTCGCGCAGAAGCTGAAGGGCGCCGGCACGCGCTTCGTCATCGAGCCGCACGTGCGCTTCAAGGGGCAGGTCGGGGAGCAGGCGACGATGTTCTTCCTCGATCCGTCCGGCAACGCGCTCGAGTTCAAGGCGTTCGCCGACCTCGGTCAGCTTTTTGCGAAATAGGCTCGCGAAACAGGAGGCCTCATGGCGTCGTCCCGCTACGTTCCCCAGGGCGTGATCCCGGCGGTGCTGCTGCCGTTCCACGAGGACCTGTCGATCGACGAAGCCTCGTTCCGCTCGCACCTGCGCGACGTCGCCGCGGTCGAGGGCCTGTCGGCGATCACGATCAACGCGCATTCGACCGAGGTCGCTTCGTGCACGATCGACGAGCAGAAGCGCGTGCTCGCGATCGCGAAGGACGAGATCGGCGCGAAGCTGCCGATCGTCAACGGCGTCTACGCCGAGGGCTCGCTCGAGGCGGCGCGCATCGCGCGCATGGCCGCCGACGGCGGCGCCGCGGCGCTGCTCGTGTTTCCGCCGGGGCCGTTCACGCTCGGGCAGCGTCCCGAGATGGTGATCGAGCACTTCCGGCGCGTCGCCGACGCGTCGGGGCTGCCGATCATCGCGTTCCAGTATCCTTTGTCCGGCGGACAGGGCTATCCGCTCCCGACGCTGGTCGCGCTCGCGGAAGCCGTGCCGAGCGTCGTCGCGATCAAGGACTGGTGCTCCAATCCGCAACTGCACGAGCGCCAGGTGCGCACGCTGCAGTCGCTGAAGCGGCCCGTGAACGTGCTGACGACGCACAGCTCCTGGCTGATGACGTCGCTGACGACGGGCTGCAGCGGGCTGCTCTCCGGCAGCGGCTCGGTGAGCGCGGATCTTCAGTCGAAGCTGTTCCGCGCCGTGCGCGCGAACGACCTCGCGACCGCGCGCCAGCTGAACGACCGCATCTGGCCGACCGCCGAGTGCTTCTACGCCGAGCCCTGGGTCGATATGCACAACCGCATGAAGGAAGCGCTCGTCATGCTCGGCAAGCTTCCGCGCGCCGTGGTGCGGCCGCCGCTCGTACGCGTCTCCGACGCCGAGCGCGAGCGCGTGCGCGCGGCGCTCGTCGCCGCCGGGCTGTTCGAGCGCGGCCAGCGCAAGGCCGCCTAGACCGAAGTGCTGGTCGCGATCGACATCGGTGGCACCTTCACCGATCTGATGGCGTTCGACGAGGCGACCGGCCGCTTCTCGCAGGCGAAGTCGCTCACGACGCCGGCGCAGCTCGTGCAGGGCATCATCGACTGCCTGAAGAAGAGCGCGGTCGATCCCGGCGCGATCGGCGAGCTGATCCACGGCTCGACCACC
>DATDMW010000327.1:0-7364 GCA_036518595.1 Burkholderiales bacterium | reverse complement strand
CGCTCGGGCGCTTCGAGCTGGTCCGCGACGGCGTCCCGGTGAAATCGGGCGGCAAGGCGCAGCAGCGCGTCCTCGACCTGCTGAAGGCGATCGTCGCCTTCGGGCCGCGCGGAGCGGCGAGCGACACGATCGCCTCGGCGCTGTGGCCGGCGTCCGACGGGGACGCCGCGCAGACCGCGCTCGACGTCACGCTGCACCGGCTGCGCAAGCTCCTCGGGCTGGAAGGCGCGGTGGTCGTCGCCGACGGCAGGATCGCGCTCAACCCCCGGTGCTGCTGGGTCGACGCGTTCGCGTTCGAGCAGGCGCTCGACGCCTGCGAGCGCGACGGCGGGGAGCTCGCCGAGGCCGAGCGCGCGCTCGGCCTCTACGCCGGCCACTTCCTCCAGGGCGACGAGGAGACGCCGTGGCTGCTGCCGCGGCGCGAGCGCCTGCGCAGCAAATTCCTGCGCTGCGTCGAGCGCTGCGGCGCGACGCGCGAGGAGCGCGGCGAGCATCCCGCCGCCGTCGAGCTCTACCGCCGCGCGCTCGAGGTCGACCCGCTCGCCGAGGGCGTGTACCGCAACCTGATGGCGGCGTATCTCGCCGCCGGCCGCAGGGCCGAGGCTCTCGAGGCCTACCGGCGCTGCCGGCACATGCTGTCGGTGGTGCTCGGCGTGCCGCCGTCGGCGGAGACCGAGGCCATGCGCGCGCGCGTGTCGGCCAATCGGTAAGCGATCCGTAAGCGCGCCTCGCCTATGTTGCCGCGGCCATGTCGAAGCAGAGCGTGCTACTGACCCTCCTCGTGCTCGCGCTCGCCGCGTGCGCGACGCCGTACCAGCCCCGGGGCCTCCTCGGCGGCTACGCCGAGACGCAGCTCGGCGAGAACATCTTCCGCGTCTCGTTCACCGGCAACGGCGACACGAGCGTCGAGCGCGCCGAGGACTTCGCCCTGCTGCGCAGCGCCGAGGTGGCGCTCGAGCACGGGTTCACGCACTTCGTCGTCATCGCGGAGAAGGACCAGTCGCAATACGTGACGCACAGGGAGCCGACGCGCTCGGTCTCGAGCCAGACCTCGACCACGTCGCGCGACACCACCCGCACGAAGACCACGACGACGACCTCGGGAGGCCAGACCACCGTCGTGCGCCAGCCCGGCACGGTCAACCTGATCGCCTGCTTCAACGGCAAGCCGGACGTGCCGGAGATGGTGTTCGACGCGCAGTTCCTGGTGAACAGCCTGACTCAGAAGTACGAGATCGTCCGCTAGATCCTGAAGTACTCGCGGTGCGCTTCGCAACGGCAGTGCTTGTGCGCCGGCGACGGGCAGCGGCGCACGAGCTCGATCAGCGCCTCCGCCGCCCGGGGCTCGAGCGGCTCCATGCGCGCCGAGCTCGGCCCGGAGAACCGGTCGCGGAAGCTCTCGCGGCAGTACGTGGCGCAGTGCGCGCAGCGGTAGAAGGTGTCGATGTACTCGTCGCCGAAGACGTCGCCGCAGATCGACGCGAGGGATTCGGCGTCGGTCAGCGCCACTTTGCAGCGCGGGCACTCCGGCGCCGGCACGGCCATCAGGCGGTCGCGAGAAAATACGCCACCGACGCGGCGGCGATCAGCATGAACGGCAGCGCGTAGCCCATCAGGCGCGCGAACTGCGGGGCCGGCGGCACGCCGGGCCATCCCGGCTCGAGGAACGAGAACGTCACGCCGCGCCCGGGGCGCCAGTCGAGGTTCCAGAGCAGGCCCGCGGCCATATAGAGCACCGACGAGGCGGCGATGTTCACGAGCCAGGTGTCGGGATAGCGCCCGTCGCGCGCGAGGATGTAGACGTCGTACGACCAGCTCGCCGAGAACATCCAGACGCACGCGGCGACGAAAGCCTGCTTGAGGCGCACCGCGCGCCGTATGAAGAGATAGAGCGTTCCTACGGCCCACGGCGCCCCGAGGAAGGTCAGCACCGACTGGAATGCCGCGTCGAAGTAGTCCCAGGTCGGGTCGCCCGTATAAGGGGCGACGACCGTGAGCCCGGCCGCGGCGAGCACGAAGGTGACGACCTTCCAGCGCACGCCGAGGAACCGCCGGTACTCCGGCGCGAGGATCGGGAAGCCCGACGGGTCGCGCGCGACGATCGCTCCCGCCGCGGCGCACGCCAGGCCCCAGGCGGTCACGTACGCGGCGAAGAACGCCTCCATGCGCCTCCCGTTATTCCGCCACTATAGCGAAGGCGGCAGCCTGGGGAACTTGACGGGGATACCCGGCTCGCTGAAGTCGCGCTCGCACTGCGTGCCATCGTGGCAGCTGAAGCGCGCGCCGCCGCCGGGCGGGAGGTCGATCTCGAGCGCCGGGAACGGGATCCACCAGTCCCAATCGTGCGACCACACGCCGATGTAGATGAACAGGCGCCCGTCGATGCCGGGCGTGAGCTGCAGCGTGAGGTCGTACACCGGGTCGGCGAGGCCGAACTCGCTCGACATGACGCGATCGTTCCTTACGCCGAGCGGAACCGTCGTGCCGGTCTGCGCGACGCTCGAGCTCTTCTGCGCCACCTTGTCGATCAGCGTGAATGTCAGCCCGTTCGAGCGCAGGCCGACCTGGACGCCGGGGAGGACCTTCGCGCCCGCCACGCCGTAGTTCGCGAGCCCGCCGAGGAAGTCCATGTCCTCGAGGAGGATCGGGTCCTTCGCGGCGATGTTGGTGCCCGGCGCGGGCGGCATGAACCTGCCGTTGGTGAACGGCGCCGGCAGCCCGGTCGTCAGGTCGAAGCCGATGGACTTGTCGAAATCGTCGCTGCCGAGGATCGGCACCCGGTACGCCAGGCCCGCATCGGCGCCCGCCTCGCACACGAACTCCTTGCCGTCGAAGATCTTTTCCGGCGCCAGGCCGGCGTCCTGGAACATCTTCGGCGTGCCCATGACGGGCGCGTAGTCGATTTTCACGGCGGCATGCCCCGTCGGCGGCTGGGTCGCGCGCCAGTCGAACGTGTAGTTGAGCGTCGCCTGGATCGGGAAGCGCAGCCCGAACCCGTATTCGAAGCCCGCGTGCGGCTCGAGGTAGTAGGTCTCCTCGCAGTCGTCGAACAGGCCGAGGCACCAGTCGATGGTGACCGACACGCGCCGGCGCCATTCGTGATGCGAGCCGAGCGTGAAGCCGGTGAGGTAGATGTACGTGCCGAGGGGCTGCGTCCGGTGCGCCTCGGCCTGCGCCGCGCGCGGCGGCTGCGCTTTCGAGGGCGACTGCGGCGGCGGCGCCTGCCGCGCCGCGAAGCGCTCGCGGGCCGACGGCTGGTGCTGCGCGATGCCGAGCGCCGCGATCCGCGGCGAGCGAGCGAGCGCGGCCGAGCGCGAGAGGAACACGATCTCCTCGATCGTCACGACGGCGGAGTTGACCACCTCCTCCTCGAGCTGCGCGTCGGTCAGGCGGCTCACGCGCTGAAATTCGGCCGCGCCGAGCTTCGCTTCGTGCGCGGCGCGCCGCTGCGGATCGGAGAGCGCCTTGCGCAGCGCGGCGATGCGCTTCGCGTTCAGCGCCTGCGCGGCCGCGGTCTTCTGCTGATATTCCGCCAGAGCGCGCGCGCGCCGCGCCGGGTCCGCGACGTAGCGCGGGTCGCCGCGCCGCGAGTAGGCCGGAGCGTCGCCGCCCGCCGGCTGCGCCGTGAAGCAAGACGCCCCCGCGGCCGCGAGCTGCGCGCGCGCGTCCGCGTCGCGGCAGGCGACGCCCCGCATGCGATAGCGCAGCAGCGAATGCATCACCAGGCCCTGCTCGATCTCCGCCACCGTCGTCTCCTCCGCTCTCACCTCGACGTGGCGCGGCAGCGAGCGCAGCTTCTGCGCGATGTTCGCGGTGGCGGCCGGGGCATTCAGCATGGGCGCCACGTTGACCCGCATCGCGCCGAGCGCGAGGCGCGGCTGGACGCGCAGGTCGGCGACGCGATATTGCCGCAGCACCCGCAGCCTGCGCATGACCTGCGCGTGATCGTCGCCGCCCAGGATGACCGACGCGGCCGCAGCGCGCGCCGGCGAGAAGGGCGCGCCCGGGGACGCCTGCTGCTGCGCCGGCGGCGCGGCGAACGGCGACGGGCGCTGCTGGCCGAGGGCGGGCGCCAGGGCGCACGCCAGCCCGAGCAGCACGAGCAGTCGCAAGACGAGAGCGGAGCGTTCCATCGCGTCGAGTCCTCCTCACGAAATCCGCGCAGCTAATCATCCTGCGGCTTACCGATGACTTACGCGTCGGCGGGCGGGGCGCGCTGACGCGCGGCCCGCATCCGTATTACATTTGCGGCCGGGAGGAACTCATGGCGCGGCAGGTCTCGGAATGGCGGCTCGTGGTGAACCTGATCGGTTCCGCCGTCATCGGCGTGCCCGCGTGGATCGTCGCGGCGCTCATGGCGCCCGTGTTCTTCCAGCCGTGGCCCGACACGGGCGATCCCGAGGTGCGCAAAGGCCTGGGCGTCGCCATCCTCGGGGCGGTCGTCTGCGCGCTGGTCGGCGTCGCCTGCCTGGTCGCGTTCCTGCGGACGGTGAAGGCGCTGCGCCACCCGGGCGACTCCGCGGCCGATCGGTAAGCGATCGGTAAGCCCGGGGGCAACCCTTAGGCCGGAACCGCGCCGACCGACCTTTGATCTGCATCAAACGGCCCGCGGGCCAAAGAAAAGAAACTCGGTCCCGACTCCTGAGGAGGAGGCTTGGACCGTGGAGGATGCACCCGCGGACCGGCCGCAGGACCCGCCTGCGCCGGTGTGCTTTCGTTGCGGATCGACGGATATCGAGGACCGGACGCCGGCCGACGTGCCGCGCACGGTCCGGCTCCTCCGGTGCAGGACGTGCGACAGCTATTTCCTGTCCGATCAGTTGCGGGGCCATTGACCCCCCGGCCTGTCCGGCGCTACACCGCCGCCAGCGCCTTCTCGATCGTCCGCCGACCGACCGTCGCCTTCGGCACGCGCTGTCCCCCGGCCTCGTCCTCGAACCAGACGCGCACGTCCTCGTCGAGGCCGACGCCGTGCATGAAGTTGTAGAGCGCTTTTGCGAGCGCGCGGCCGAGGCGGTCGTGGTCGACGCCGGTCGGATCGACGAATCCGATGTCGTTCTTCGCGAAGGCGCCTTCGGGCAGCGGCCGCAGCTTCACGCCGAATCGCTCGGGGTGCTTTCCCACGGGTGAATGCACGGTGCAGGTGAAGCGGTGGAAATACCCGCTGTGGACGCAGCCGTTGGCGAACAGCTGGCGCACATATTCGAGCGCGTCCACGGTGTCCTGCACGGTCTGCGTCGGGAAGCCGTACATGAGGTAGGCGTGCACGAGCACGCCCGCGTCGGCGAAGGCGCGCGTGACGCGCGCAACCTGCTCGACGGTGACGCCCTTGTCGATGAGCTTGAGCAGCCGGTCGGAGGCGACCTCGAGCCCGCCCGAGATCGCGATGCAGCCGCTCGCGGCGAGCTTGCGGCACAGCTCGGGCGTGAAAGTCTTCTCGAAGCGCACGTTGCCCCACCAGGAGATCGACGTGCCGCGCGCCTGCAGCTCGGCGGCGAGCGCCTTCAGCACTTTCGGCGGCGCGGCCTCGTCGACGAAGTGGAAGCCGGTCTGGCCGGTCTCGGCGACGATCGCCTCGATGCGGTCGACGAGCGTCGTCGCCGACGCCGCCTCGTAGCGCGAGATGTAGTCCAGGCTGGTGTCGCAGAAGGTGCACTTCTTCCAGTAGCACCCTTGCGCGACGGTGAGCTTGTTCCAGCGCCCGTCGCTCCAGAGCCGGTGCATCGGGTTCAGCATGTCGAGCAGCGAGAGATAGCGGCCGAGCGGCAGCCCGTCCCAGGTCGGCGTGCCGGTCTCCTCGAACGGGACGTCGGGCTCCGGGAAGCTCGCATAGCGCACCCGGCCGTCCTCGCGGTAGAAGGTGCGCACCAGGCGCTCGCGACTCGAACGCCTACCCTGCACGTGCTCGAGCAGCGCGAGCAGCGGCCGCTCGCCCGCGTCGAGCGTCACGTAGTCGATGGCATCGAAGAGCCGCGGCTCCTTCAGCTCGCGCAGCTCGGTGTTGACGTAGCCGCCCCCGAGCACGGTGACGACGTCCGGGTTGTGCCGCTTCACAGCCTGCGCGATGCGCAGCGCCGCGTAGACCGAGCCGGGAAACGGCACCGACAGCAGCACCACCGCGGCCCGGTGGCGCCCGAGCGCCTCGAGCGTCAGCGCCTCGAGCGTGCGGTCGACGAGCGTCGGCTCGGCCGCGAGCGCGCGGGCGAGCAGATCGAAGCTCGGCTGGTTCGCGGCGAGGCGCTCGGCGTAGCGCACGAACTCGAAGCGCTCGTCGGCCGCGTCGCGCAGCGCGTCGGCGAGATCCTCGAGATAGAGCGTGGCGATGTGCCGCGCGCGGTCGGCGACGCCGAGCGCGCCGAAGGCCCACGCCAGCGGATCCTCGCCGGCCTTCGCCACGTAGACGTCGAGCGGGGCGAAGCGCGCGCCTTCGGGGAGGAACGCGCGCGAGGCGATCCGGTGCGCGAGCGTCGGGTCTCGCCCCTGCAGGTACGCGATCGCCGCGTCGACGGTGTCGGCGTAGCGCGCGTACTCGCGCAGGAAGTGGCGCACCGGCGCCGAGCGCTTCGCCGCGGCCTTCGCCTCGGCCGCGTCGCGCAGCGTCGCGAGCCCTTCGCGCGAGAACAGCCTCAGCACCAGCTCGAGCGCGAGGTCCTCCTGGTGCGCATCGACCCCGCGCGAGCGCAGGAACCCGGTGAGATACGCGGTGGACGGATAAGGCGTGTTGAGCTGCGTCATCGGCGGAATGAGGCTCAGCACGCGCGGCGCGATCGCGGTGGGCATGCCGCGAGGATAGCGCATGTGGGGCCGTGGAGAAGCGCTGGCGGGAGGTCGTGAATCGGTAAGCAATCCGTAAGTGCCCCGCCGCTAGGGTGACGGCCTCGACTTCCGGGAGGCGCGCGTGACAACAACATTCATCCGCTTGCTCGCAATTGCCGCGGTGCTGCTGGCGCCGGCGGCGTCGGCGCGGGACGGCGACGAAACCGATCACCAGGGCCGGTCCGCGGCCGTAACGATGACCGGAACGGTGGTCTCGATCGGCCGCGAGGGCTTCGGCCTCGATACCGGCAGCGGCATCGTGCGGGTCGAGATCGAGCGGACCACGGTGCTGACCAGGAACGGCCAGCCGGCGGGCGCGGCCGATCTCGCCGTCGGCCAGAGCGTGACGGTCAAAGGCCGCCTCGAGCGGAACGAGCTCGAGGCGAGGACGGTCGACATCCACTCCGGCGTCACGCTTTCGGGCGTCATCCAGTCGCTCGCGCCGCCGGCGCTGAACGTTTCCGGCACGCCGGTGGTCACGACCGCTGCGACGGTGTTCACGCGCAACGGGGCGCCGGCCGCGTTCGCCGATCTGCGCATCGGCGACC
>DATDMW010000326.1:0-4113 GCA_036518595.1 Burkholderiales bacterium | reverse complement strand
GCGCTCGTCGTCGCGTGCAAGCCCTTCGAGACGATGGCCGACTTTCCGCCGACCGTGGGCTCCAGCCCCGAGCTGCACGCGAAGATCGCGAAGAAGTGGGGGCATTTGCTGAAGAAGCGCTGAACCGGCGCGAGGAGGTGGAGATGACCGCCGAGATCACCATCGTCAATCCCGACGGGCTCGGGAAGCCGCTCGGGCAGTACTCGCAGATCGCTCGGGTGAAGAATGCCTCGGAGATCGTGTTCATCGCCGGCCAGCTCGCCACCGACCGCGCCGGCGGCGTCGTCGGCGCCGACGACTTCGACGCGCAGTGCGTGCAGGTCTTCGCCAACATCGGCGCGGCGCTCGCCTCGGTCGGCGGCGGCTGGAAGAACGTCGCGCAGTTCACCACCTACCTCGTGCACTCGCAGGACGTGCCGAAGTTCATGGCCTTCCGCAAGCGCGAGTTCCCGCGCATGTTCGCCGACGGCGCCTACCCGCCTAACACCCTGCTGATGGTCGACCGCCTGGTGCAGGAGCCGTTCCTGGTCGAAGTGCAGGCGATCGCCGCGCTGTAGAACGGCGTCCGGCGCGGAGCTAGGGCGCCTCGCCGGCCACGCGCCGCGCGCGCCACTGCAGCGCCACCGCGCACGCGGCGGAGGCGACTCCGATCGCGCACACCGCGAGCCACCCCGCGTGCGCGAGCGCCATGCTCGCGAGCAAGGCGCCGGTGGCGTTCCCGCCCCAGACGTGCGCGGCGAAGATGGTGTTGAAGCGGCTGCGCGCGTCGGCGACCTGCGAGTTGATCAGCGTCTGGTTCGCGACCATCGCCGAGCGCAGGCCGCTGTCGAGCAGGACCGCGCCTGCGACCACGGCGCCGACCCACCACGCGGCGAATCCGAAGGCCACGAAGGCCGCGAGCACCAGGCCGCAGCCCGTCGTCACCACGGGCACCACGCCGCGCCGGTCCATCCAGCGGCCCGCGGGGCGCGCGATGAAGATCCCGGCGGATCCGGGAATCGCCATCAGCCCGATCTGCGCGGGCCCGAGCCCGTGCAGCGAGATCAGCATCGGCGCGAGCGTCGCCCAGAATCCGCCGTAGCAGATCCCGAGCAGGTACTGCGTCGCCGACGCGCGCCGCAGCTCGGCGTTGGTGCGCACGAGGTGAACGAGCGACCCGATCAGGACGCGATACGGCAGCGCCGTCTTCGGCGGCGACGGTGGCACGCGCCGCGCGAGCGCGGGCCCGAGCGCGGCGAGCATCGCCGCCGAGATCACGTACATCCAGCGCCAGCCGAGCGTCGACGCGACGACGCCGCCGCCGACGCGCGCGAACAGGATGCCGAGGAACAGCGCCGTGAGGATGGTCGCGACCGCGCGCCCGCGCTCCTCGGACCGCGCGAGCTCCGAGACCAGCGGCAGGATGTTCTGGCTGAAGCACGACACCGCGGCCATGACGAAGGAGAGGGCCGCGAGCGCCGCGAGCGACGGCGCCATCGCCATCGCCAGCAGCGAGGCGATCAGCGCGACGTGCTGCACGAGCAGCAGGCGGCGCTTGTCGGCGCGGTCGCCGAGCGGGACGATGAAGACGATGCCCGAGACGAAGCCGGCGAACGTCATCGTCGGGACCCAGCCGACCTCGCCCGGGCTCGCCCCGAACTCGCGCGCGATCGCGCCGAGCATCGCCGTCTGGAAGTGGATGCTGCCCGCGGCGGCGAACATGGTGACGGCGAAGAGCCGCATCAGGCGGGAGTCGAGCGCGCGCGGCGGCGTGGTGACGGTCGGGGACATCGTTCTCGGATCGGCGGGCGGCGTGCTAGAGTTTAAAGCCATGAGGGGCTACCAGGGCGCGGGCCACGCGGTCTAGCCGGAACGCGTCCGAGGCGTCCCGGTCGTACAGGAAGCCATGAAGCCCGACGACCTCCACGGCGCTCCGCCCGAGCCCACCGTTTCGCGCGAAGAGTTCCTGAATCTCTTCGCCTCGGTATTCCTGCCGATGTTCATGGCGGCGGTCGACCAGACGCTGCTCGCCACGGCGACCCCCGCGATCGCGGCGAGCCTCGGCGGCCTGCGCGACACGTCGTGGATCGCGGTCGCGTACCTCCTCGCCTCCGCGGTGGTCGTGCCCGTGTACGGCCGCCTCGGCGACCTGCGCGGGCGGCGCAACGTGCTGCTCGGCGCGCTTGCGCTGTTCACGGCGGGCTCGCTCGCGTGCGGGTTCGCGCAGTCGCTGCCGCAGCTCGTCGCGGCGCGCGTCGTGCAGGGCGCGGGCGGCGGCGGGCTGATGATGCTCTCGCAGGCGCTGATCGCGGAGCTCGTGCCGCCGCGCGAGCGCGCGCGCTTCCAGGGCTACTTCGCGATCGTATTCACCAGCGCCAGCGTCGGCGGACCGGTGCTCGGCGGCCTCGTGGTGTCGTCGCTCAGCTGGCGCTGGCTGTTCTTCGCCAACCTGCCGCTCGCCCTCTTCGCCGCGTGGCGGCTGCTGCGGCTGCCGGCCGGGGAGAAGCATCCCGGCCGGTCGGGACTGCGCGACCCCGCGGGTATCGGGCTTTTCTTCGTCGGGATGAGCACGGCGCTTTTCTGGCTCACCGCCGTCGGGCATCATTTCTCGTGGCGGTCGCCGGAGAGCGCGCTGCTGCTCGCGGTCGCCGCGACGTCGCTCGCGCTGCTCGCGTGGCATCAGCTGCGCCACCCCGCGCCGTTCCTGCCGGTCGAGCTGATGCGTCAGCGCGCGATCGCGTTCTCGGTGCTGACCACGGCGCTCTTCGCCTCGTGCATGTTCGCGATGGTGTTCTTCCTGCCGATCTATCTGCAGCTCGGGCACCACTTCAGTCCGACCGCCTCGGGCCTGCTGCTGCTGCCGCTCACGGCGGGAATGGTGACGGGATCGATCACCACCGGCCGCATCATCGCGCGCACCGGCCGGCCGCGGCTGCTGCCCGTCTTCGGCTTGTCGGTCTCGAGCGTCGCGCTGGCCGCGCTCGGCATCGTGCCCTCGAACACATTCCTGGTCGCGCTGCTCGGATTCGTCACCGGCCTCGGGTACGGCACGGTGATGCCGGTCAACCAAGTGGTCGCGCAGACCGCGGCGGGTCGGGCGCGGTTGGGCGCGGTGACGGCGACGATCTCGCTCGCGCGCTCGGTCGGGGCGGCGACGGGCGCCGCGCTCTTCGGGGCCCTGATCTACGCGATGATGCCCGACGTCGATCTGCGCGCGCTGGTCATGTCGGCGGCGGGCGGCGAGGGCCTCGCGCAGACGCTGCTGCGCGCGTTCCACCGCGCGTTCCTGGGCGCGGCGGTCGTGGCCGCGCTCGCGGCGTTCGCGGCGAGCCGCGTGCCGCACGTCCCGCTGTGGGGCGGCGAGAGCAACGCCGGGGCCGGAGGGATCTAGAGGCTGACGCCGAGGAAGGCGGTCACGTCGCCGTCGTGCCCGACGCACTCCTTCAGGAACGCGAGCGAGAATTCCTGCGCCGTGCGCTTGTCGCCGCGCGCGATCAGGCGGATCCGCCCTTCGACGTCGGTGATGACCGGATGATTGACGATGTAGATGCGGTTGAGGATCGAGTCGGCCAGCGACGTCGAGAGCGTCCGTTCCTCGGCGAGCGCGCGGGCGACGAGCGCGTAGTCGGCGAGGTACCGGCAGGCCTGCTCGTTCGGGATGCGGGGCGGCGAACCGACGGCGGCGCCCGCGGACGAGGCGAGCAGGGCGGCGACGACTGCGGCGAGGGCTCGCAGGGAGGGTCTGGGCATGGTGATGTCCGATCGAGGGTGGGGGCGGTGGAGGCCATCTTGAAGGCGCGAGGCCGCCGCCTTTGTGACGGCCGGCGGCGCGCCGCGCGGTCCGTTTGGACCGCGGCGCGTCCGATGTTGTAATACGGGCCATGGCAAAGCGGCGAAGCGCGGGCATCCTCCTCTGGCGGCGCCGCGGCGGCGTGCTCGAGGTGATGCTCGTGCACCCCGGCGGCCCGCTGTGGTCCAAGAAGGACGAAGGTGCGTGGTCGATTCCCAAGGGGGAGTTCGAGCCCGGGGAGAGTGCGGAGGCGGTGGCGATGCGCGAGTTCCGGGAAGAGACGGGTTTCGGGTGCGAGGGCGATCTGATCGCGCTCGAGCCGTGCCGGCAGCCGGGCGGCAAGC
>DATDMW010000325.1:0-6289 GCA_036518595.1 Burkholderiales bacterium | reverse complement strand
GGCGCTGACGGGCCACCTGGTGTTCACGACGGTGCACGCGAACAACGTGTTCGACGTGATCGGGCGCTTCATGCACATGAACGTCGACCTGTACGGCTTCGTGTCGGCGCTGAACGCGATCCTCGCGCAGCGCCTGGTGCGGCTCGTGTGCACGCGCTGCAGCGAGGACGACAAGCCCGAGCCCGCGCTGCTCAAGGAGTCCGGGCTGACGCCGGCCGAGGCCGCCTCGTTCCGCTTCCGCGTGGGCCGCGGGTGCCGCGAGTGCCGGGGCTCGGGCTACAAGGGGCGCAAGGCGATCGCGGAGCTGATGGTGCTGAACGACGAGCTGCGCGAGCTGATCACGGCGCGCGCCCCGGTGCGCCAGCTGAAGGAGGCGGCTCGCGCGAACGGCACGCGCTGTCTGCGCGAGGCGGCGTTCGAGGCCGTGCGCAACGGCGAGACGACGCTGCAGGAGATCAACCGTGTCACTTTCGTTTAAGGCCGCGCTCGCGCGCCCGCGCGTCGTCGTGGGGTTCTCGCCGGCCGAGGTCACGCTCGCCCGGATCGAGGGCCGGCTGAAGCCGCGGCTGGTCGCCAAGCGCGCGCTCGGCTGCGATCCCGCCGCGGCGGGCGAGCCCTGGCAAGGCGCGGCGGGCGCGCTCGCGGCGCTCGCGGCGGAGGTCCGCGACGTCCGGTGCGACGTGACGGTCGTCCTCTCGAACCACTTCGTGCGCTATGCGCTGGTCCCGGCGAGCGACACGCTCGACAGCCCCGAGGAAGAATCGGCGTACGCGCGCTACTGCTTCTCCAAGGTGCATGGCGAGCGCGCCAGGACCTGGGACGTGCGGCTCTCCGGCCCCGACGACGGCGGGTTGCGCGTCGCGAGCGCGATCGACGCCGCGCTTCTCGAGGCGATCCGCGCCTGCTTCCCGGCGACGGGCAGGCCGCGGCTCGTGTCGGTGCAGCCTTACCTCATGGCCGCGTTCAACCGCTCCGACGCGGGCAAGGGCAAGCACTCGGGCTGGCTGCTGCTGGTCGAGCCGCAGCGCGCGTGCCTCGCCTGCATCGACGCCGGCCGCTGGACCGCGGTCCGAAACGTCAAGGGCGATTACGAGCTGCCCGCGCGCTGGGCCGAGCTGCTCGAGCGCGAGCGCTACGTGGCGGGCGCGCCCGAAGGCGACGTCATCGTGCACGCGGGCGCCGCGCCGTCGCCGGCCGAAACGGGCCCGTGGCGCTTCCGCCTCCTCGCCGCGGCCGCGCCCGAAGGATACTCGGCGCGCGACGACGGGCGCTTCGCGATGGCGCTCTGCGCCGCCTGAGCATGCAGCGGCTCGAGCTCGATTACGTCGCCCCGCCGAGGCGCGCGCGCTGGCCGGGCGCGGTGCTGCTCGCGGTGTCCCTGGTGGTGGCGGCGGGCGTGGTCGAGCGCTACCGCGACGCGCGCGCCGAGCTCGCCGCGGTCGAGGCGGCGCAGGGCCTCGTCAACCTCGACCGTTCCTCGACCAAGGCGATCCCGCGCGAGCGCCTCGACGAAGAGACCAAGATGGTGAACGACGTGGTGCGCCAGCTGGGGCTGCCGTGGGCGCGGATGGTCGCCGCGGTCGAGCGCGCCTCGACCGGCGACGTGGTCGTGATGCAGATGCAGCCCGACGCGCAGCAGCGGCTGCTGCGTCTCACCGCGGAGGCGAAAAGCCGCCAGGCGATGCTGCAGTACGTGCGCCGCCTCGGCGAGGAGCGCGCGCTCGCCGACGTCTTCCTGGTGCGCGACGAGGTGCGCACCGAGCAGCCGGGCCGCCCGATCCAGTTCGCGGTCCAGGCGACGCTGAGGGACGTCCGATGAGCCGCCTGCACGCGCTCCTTCGCCGTCTCGGCGCCGCGGGCGTGCTCGGGATCGGCGTGCTCTTCTTCTGCGTGCCGTTCTATTTCTCGACGGTGCGTCCGGTCGAGGCCGAGGCGAAGATGGCGCGCGCCGCCGCGGATCGCCTGCGCACGCGCAGCGCGTACACGCCGGTGGCGGGCGACGGGCGCGCCGACGAGCTGCGCCGCTTCTACCTGCTGTTCCCGCGCCTGGACGAGCTGCCGGCGCAGCTCGAGCGCATTTACGGCATCGCGCGCGCGTCGCGGCTCGAGCTGCTCCAGGCCGAGTACCGCCTGGACCGCCGCGGCGACGGCCTGGTGCCGTACCGCATCACGCTGCCGCTGCGGGGCACCTATCCGCAGGTGCGCGACTTCGTCGGCGCGACGCTGCAGTCGGTGCCGAACGCCTCCATCGACGCGCTGCGGTTCGAGCGCAAGAACCCGGGCGACGCGCTGCTCGACGCCCAGGTCCGCCTCACGGTGTACTTCCGTCCCAACAACAACGAAGGTGCGCAATGAAACCGATCGGACTCGCCTGGGCCCTCGCCGCCTCGCTCCTCGTCGCCGCCTGCGCGACGCCGCGCAGCGACGCGCAGCGCCTCATCGCGGAAGGCCGCGAGGAGGAGGCGCTCGCCCTGCTGCAGGCGGAGGCCAAGGACAGCAACCCGGCCCGCGCCGAGTACTACCGCGTGCGCGATCAGCTGGTCTCGCTGTGGATCGTTCAGGCGGACAGCGTGCGCTTCGCCCAGCAGTACGAGCGCGCGCAAGCGCTGTACGAGCGGGTGCTCAAGTGGGATCCCGCGAACGCCCGAGCCAAGGCCGGGGTCGAGCAGATCGAGACCGACAAGCGCCAGCGCGCGGCCCTCGCCAGCGCCGAGCGGCTGCTGCGCAACGAGAAGTTCGCCGAGGCGCAGGATCTCGTCGCGCCCATCCTGGCCGAGAGCCCCGACAACCGCGAGGCGCAGCGCCTGCAGCGCCTGATCGACGAGCACACCGCGCGCCCGGCGTCGCTCACGCGCCAGCTGCGCAGCTCGATCACCAAGCCCGTGTCGCTCGACCTGAAGGACGTGCCGCTGCGCACCGTGTTCGACGTGCTCGGCCGCGCGGCGAACCTCAACTTCCTGTTCGACAAGGACGTGCGCACCGACCAGAAGACCACGGTGGTGATGCGCGACGCGCAGGTCGAGGACATCATCCGGCTGATCCTCGCGACCAACCAGCTCGACCAGAAGATCCTCAACGAGACGACCACGCTGATCTACCCGAACACGCCGCAGAAGCAGCGCGACTACCAGGAGCTGATCGTCCGCACCTTCTACCTGGTCAACGCCGACGCCCGCCAGGTCGCGAACCTCATCCGCACCATTCTCAAGACGCGCGACATCTACGTCGACGAGAAGCTGAACCTGCTCACGATCAAGGACACGCCGAACGTGATCCGGCTCGCGGAGAAGCTGGTCGCCTCGCACGACCTGGCCGAGCCCGAGGTCATGCTCGAGATCGAGGTGCTCGAGGTGAGCGCGAACAAGCTCTACGACCTCGGGCTGCGCTACCCGAGCTCGGTCGCGTGGAGCCTCGTGGGCGGGTCGCAGAACCCGGTCCAGCAAACCACGACCGCCACTGCGACGACGGTCACGACGAACACGGCCGGGACGCCGGGCTCGCTGTCGCTGCCCGAGTGGCTGAACCGCAACGCGGGGCTGGTGCGCCTCAGCGTCACCGACCCGCTGTTCGTGCTGTCGCTGCGGCAGCAGGACGGCAGCACCAACCTGCTCGCCAATCCGCGCGTGCGCGTCAAGAACAAGGAGAAGGCGAAGATCCATATCGGCGACCGCGTGCCGGTGCTGACGACGACGGCGGCGGTCGCGGGCGGCTTCGTGTCGCAGTCGGTGAGCTACCTCGACGTGGGCCTCAAGCTCGACGTCGAGCCGCTGGTCTATCTGAACGACGACGTCGGCATCAAGGTCGGCCTCGAGGTGAGCAGCATCACCAACACCATCCAGACGCAGCAGTCGGGCTCGATCGTCTATCAGGTGGGCACGCGCAACGCCAACACCGTTCTGCGGCTGCGCGACGGCGAGACGCAGATCCTCGCCGGCCTCATCAACGACGAGGACCGGCGCTCGGCGCAGCGCGTGCCCGGCCTCGGCGACTTCCCCATCATCGGGCGGCTGTTCTCCTCGACCAGCTCGAGCAAGACCAAGACCGAGATCGTCCTGCTCATCACCCCGCACCTGATGCGCCAGCTCGACCAGCCGGATGCGCGCATCGTCGAGTTCTCCGCGGGGACCGAGAGCTCGGCCGGCGGCGGACCGCTGAGCGGCGCGCCGTTCATCCCGCCCTCGCCGCTGCCCGTCGCGCCGCAGTCTGCGCCCGCTCCGGCTCCGGCGCCCGCGCCGGCCGCGCCGGCGGCGCCCCAGTCGGGCAGCACGCTCGTCCCCTTCGGCGGCGTCGCGCCGTCGCAGCAGCCGTGAAGGCCCTTCGACGATGCTCAGGACAGGCTTCACCCTCATCGAGCTGGTGATCACGGTGGCGATCGTGGCGCTGCTCGCCTCGGTCGCGCTGCCCGTGACCGAGCTCGCCGTGCAGCGGACCAAGGAGCAGGAGCTGCGCCGCACGCTGCGCGAGATCCGCGACGCCATCGACGCCTACAAGCAGGCCTCCGACGAGGGCCGGATCAAGAAGTCGATCGACGAATCGGGCTATCCGAAGAAGCTCGAGCTGCTGGTCGAGGGCGTCGACGACCAGAAGAGCCCGAAGCGCGAGAAGATCTATTTCCTGCGGCGCCTGCCGCGCGACCCGCTCAACACCGATGCGACGCTCTCGGCCGACGCGACCTGGGGCAAGCGCAGCTACCAGAGCCCGCCCGACGATCCGCGCGAAGGCGACGACGTCTTCGACGTCTATTCGCTCTCTTCCGGCAAGGGCATCAACGGCCAGCCGTACAAGGAATGGTGATGCGAAGGACAGGCGGCTTCACGCTGATCGAGCTGCTGGTGGTTCTCGCGATCATCGCGCTGCTGCTGACGATCGCGCTGCCGCGCTATTTCGGGAGCCTCGACCGCTCCAAGGAGACGGTGCTGCGCGAGGACCTGCACCAGATGCGCGACGCGATCGACAAGTACTACGGCGACCGCGGCAAGTACCCCGAGAACCTCGACGCGCTGGTCTCCGAGAAGTACCTGCGCAGCGTCCCGGTCGACCCCATCACCGAGAAGAAGGACACCTGGGTCGTCGTGCCGCCTCAGGATCCGCAGAAGAGCGGCATGTACGACGTGAAGAGCGGAGCGCCGGGCCAGGCGAGCGACGGCACGGCGTTCGCGGAGTGGTGACGATGCCCGCCGATCAGCGCGGGTTCACTTACCTCACGATCCTCTTCGCGGTCGCGTTCATCGGCATCGGCCTCGCCATCACCGGCGAGGTCTGGCACACCGCGGCGCTGCGCGACAAGGAATCGCAACTCCTGTACGCGGGGAACCAGTACCGGCGCGCGATCGAGCGCTACTATCTCTCCGGGCCGCGGCAGTATCCGCGCACGCTCGAGGACCTGCTGAAGGACCCGCGCAAGCCGAACGTCCAGCGCTATCTGCGACGTCTCTATTTCGACCCGGTGACGGGCAGCTCCGAGTGGGGCATCGTCAAGGCGCCCGACGGCGGGGTGATGGGCGTGTACAGCCTCTCCGACGTCACGCCGATGAAGACCGCCGGCTTCGACCTGCGCAACAGCGCCTTCGAGGGCGCCGGGAAGTACTCGGACTGGAAGTTCGTCTACGATCCGTCGAAGCAGCAGGCGATCGTGCCGGGCGCGCCCGCGCCGGGCGCGGCCAACCCGCAGCAGCCGATCGCGCCGATGCCGGCGCCGCCGCCCGCGCGCTGAGACTACCTGGCGGACGTGTCGGCGAAAAAAAAAGGCGCCCGAAGGCGCCCTTGTCCACCGTGGCGTGCCTCAGTCGGGATTGCGCAGGATCTTCGCGCGGATGCGCGAGATCGTGTTCGTCGTCACCCGCGCGGCCCACTGGCTGTCGACCGCCTGCGCGCCGACCACGGGACGCAGATCGAGCGAGAGGTTCGTCACGTAGATGAAGCCGCCGTGCCGCACCAGGCTCGCCGGGAACAGGAACCCGATCGGCGCGCCGTCGCGGTCGATCCCGTTGAAGTCGCCGAGCTTCGAGATGACCTTGCCGGTCTTGTCGATCACGACGATCTCGTCGCCCTGGTTCGCGCAGACCCAGATGTTGTCCTGCTCGTCGAGGATCAAGCCGTCGGCGCCGTTGATGCTGTTGGTGAGCACGTTGGCATTGCCGACGACGCCGCCCGACGCGGGGACGGTGACGACCGTGTCGTTACCGGTGTTCGCGACGAACAGCGTGTCGAAGGCTTTGTTGAACCCCACGCCGTTCGCGCCGAAGGGCGGAACGCCCTGCGCGTGCAGCACCGGCTCGTCTTTCGTGTC
>DATDMW010000324.1:0-12222 GCA_036518595.1 Burkholderiales bacterium | reverse complement strand
GCGACCGCCGCGGCGACGGCGGCTGGTACCTGCACGGGGTGTTCGCCTGATGTCTGATCGACAAATGCGCGCCCTCCCCGGCTACGCCGAGCTGCACTGCCTGTCGAGCTTCAGCTTCCTGCGCGGCGCATCCCGGCCCGAGGAGCTGATCGAGCGCGCGGCGGTGCTCGGCTACCGCGCGCTCGCCGTCACCGACGAATGCTCGGTCGCCGGCGTCGTGCGCGCGCACGAGGCAACGAAAGAAGCGGCGGCGAAGGAGCTCGGCCTTCGGCTCATCGTCGGCTCCGAGATCCGACTCGACGGCGGAGCGAAGCTCGTGATCCTCGCGACCGACCGCGAAGGCTACGGCGAGCTGTGCCAGCTCGTCACGCTCGGACGGCGGCGCAAGGAGAAAGGGAGCTACTCGCTCGCCTGGAGCGATCTGGACGGCGGGATGCCGGGGTGCCTGGCGCTGCTGGTCTCGGAGAACGAGGAGCATGCGCGGGCGCTGGCGGAGCGCCTGCGGGACCGCGCCTGGATCGCCGCCGAGCTCCTGTGCGGGCCCGACGACCGCGCGCAGCTCGCCCGACTGCGCGCCCTCGCGCGCGCTTCGGGCCTGCCGCTGGTCGCCGCGGGCGATGTGCACATGCACGTGCGCTCGCGCCGGCCGCTGCAGGACACGCTGACCGCGATCCGGCTCGGCACGCCGGTGCACGCCTGCGGCCACGCACTGCATCCCAACGCCGAGCGGCATCTGCGCGCGCGCGTGCGCCTGGCGCAGCTCTACCCGCCCGAGTTGCTCGCCGAGACCGTGGCGATCGCCGAGCGCTGCGCGTTCTCGCTCGACACGCTGCGCTACGAGTACCCCGAGGAGCTGGTGCCCGAGGGCGAGACGCCGACGAGCCATTTGCGCGCGCTCGCGCTCGACGGCATGCGGGCGCGCTATCCCGGAGGCGTCCCGGACGCGGTCGCCGGGCTGGTCGAGAAGGAGCTGGCGCTGATCGCGGAGCTGAAGTACGAGCCGTTCTTCCTGACTGTGCACGACGTCGTGCGCTTCGCCAGGAGCAGGAAGATCCTGTGCCAGGGACGCGGCTCGGCGGCGAACTCGGCCGTCTGCTACGCGCTCGGCATCACCGAGGTCGACCCGACGCGCCAGCGGCTTCTCTTCGAGCGCTTCGTGTCGAAGGAGCGCAACGAGCCCCCTGACATCGACGTCGACTTCGAGCACCAGCGCCGCGAGGAGGTCATCCAGTATCTCTACGAAAAATACGGGCGCGCGCGCGCCGCGCTCGCCGCGACGGTGATCTGCTACCGGCCGAGGAGCGCGCTGCGCGACGTCGGCAAGGCGCTCGGGCTCGATCCCCCGCAGGTCGATCGCATCGCCAGGTCGGTGTCGTGGTGGGACGGGCGCGCCGACCTCGAGCAGCGCCTGCGCGACGCGGGCTTCGACCCCGGGTTGCCGACGATCGCGCGGCTCGTCGCTTTGGCGATCCTGTTGCTCGGCTTTCCGCGACATCTCTCGCAGCACGTCGGCGGCTTCGTCATCTCGCGCGGGCCGCTCGGCCGCCTCGTGCCGATCGAGAACGCGGCGATGCCCGAGCGCAGCGTCATCCAGTGGGACAAGGACGATCTCGAGAGCCTGGGATTGCTGAAAGTCGACGTGCTCGGCCTCGGGATGCTGTCGGCCGTGCGCCGCGCGCTCGATCTCGTCAACGGCCTGCGCGGCACGGCGCACACCATGGCGTCCCTGCTCTCGGCCGGCGAGGATCCCGCGGT
This sequence comes from Burkholderiales bacterium, assembly GCA_036518595.1. Taxonomy (GTDB): domain Bacteria; phylum Pseudomonadota; class Gammaproteobacteria; order Burkholderiales; family SG8-39; genus VBDM01. Next base: position 10,467 of record DATDMW010000324.1, on the reverse strand, counting down.
CTACGAGATGATCCGGCGCGCCGACACGATCGGCGTGTTCCAGATCGAGTCGCGCGCGCAGATGTCGATGCTGCCGCGCCTCGCGCCGCGCGACTTCTACGACCTCGTGATCGAGATCGCGATCGTGCGCCCGGGTCCCATCCAAGGCGACATGGTGCACCCCTATCTGCGCCGGCGCGAGGGCAAGGAGCCGATCGAGTACCCGAACGACGCGGTGAAGGCGGTTCTCGCGCGCACGCTCGGCGTGCCGATCTTCCAGGAGCAGGTGATGGAGCTCGCGGTCGTCGCCGCCGGCTTCACGCCGGGCGAGGCCGATCAGCTGCGGCGCGCGATGGCGGCGTGGAAGCGCCGCGGCGGCCTCGAGCCCTTCCAGCAGAAGCTCAAGGACGGCATGCGCGCGCGCGGCATCCCGGAGGCCTTCGCCGACCGCATCTACGGCCAGATCCTCGGCTTCGGCGAGTACGGCTTCCCCGAGTCGCACTCGGTGAGCTTCGCGCTGATCGCGTACGTCTCGGCGTGGATCAAGCGGCACGAGCCCGCGGCCTTCCTCGCCGCACTCCTGAACAGCCAGCCGATGGGCTTCTACTCGCCGTCGCAGCTGGTGCAGGACGCGCGCCGGCACGGCGTCGAGGTGCTGCCCGTCGACGCGACCGTCAGCGGCTGGGAATGCGCGCTCGAGGGCGAGACGGTGCGCCTCGGGCTGCTCATGGTCCAGGGCCTCTCCGAGGCGGCGGCGAAGCGCCTGGTGGAAGCGCGCGGAGGACGTGCCTTCGAATCGGTAGACGATCTCGCCCACCGCGCCCTTCTCGATCGGCGCGACCTGAAGTGCCTCGCGGCGGCCGGAGCGCTCGCACCGCTCGCCGGGCACCGGCGCCACGCGCATTGGGCAGTCGCCGGTGTCCAGACTGCGGGCCATATCCTCCGGGAGGCGCCGGTCGCGGAAACCGGCCCCGCGCTCGCGCCGCCGACCGAGGGCGAGGACCTCGTCGCCGACTACGCGAGCCTCGGGCTGACGCTCGGCCGCCATCCGCTCGCGCTGCTGCGGCGGCGCCTCGCGCGAATGCGTTTTTCGACCGCCGCCGACCTGCGCGCGCTGCCGAGCGGGCGCCCGGCGCGCGCCGCCGGCATCGTCACCGGCCGCCAGCGCCCCGACACCGCGTCGGGCGCGGTGTTCGTCACGCTCGAGGACGAGACCGGCTATGTCAACGTGATCGTGTGGCGCGACCTCACCGAGCGCCAGCGGCGTGAACTATTGGGCGCACGCCTGATGGGGGTGGAAGGCGTGCTTGAACGCGAGGGCGAAGTCGTGCATCTTATCGCCAGGCGGCTGCTGGACCACAGCGCGCTCCTGGGACGCCTCGCGACGGGATCGCGCGATTTTCACTAGGACGACATGTACGCCGACACGCTGAAGCTCATCGCCTCGCTGCCCGGACGGCGGCCCTCCCCGCATCTGCCGGAGCAATTGCACGTTCTCTTCCGCCGCCTCCACGAAAGCACGGACCCCGACGCGCGCGAAGCGATCGAGGACGAGATCTGGCGGCTATGGATGAGCCATCCCGAGGACGCCGTCGCGACCGACCTGGAGCGCGCGACGCGCGCGATGACGGCGCAGGACTTCGGCGTCGCCGACCAGATCCTGCGCGGCGTCGTCGGCAGCCACCCCGGCTACGCCGAGGCCTGGAATAAGCGCGCGACGCTGTACTACATCGCGGGGAAGGACGCAGAGTGCGTCCCCTACATCCACCGCACCCTCGAGCTCGAGCCGCGCCACTACGGGGCGCTGTGCGGCTTCGGCGAGATCCTGCTGGCGCGCGGCGAGACCGATGCGGCGCTCTTCGTCTTCGAGCGCGCGCTGCGCATCCATCCGCACCTCGACACGGCGCGCGCCGCGATCGCTCGGCTCCTCACCTCGAGAACCTCGACGCTGCAGTAGCGGCGTGCGTCGTCAGCCCTTCGTGCCGTACATGTAGTCGCGCGTCATCGGCAGCGGGTTGAGCGCGTCGCGGTCCTTGCGCACGAGCACCTGGTAGATGTTCATCCAGCCGCGCGCGAAGCCGTGCGCGCAGCCCGCGAGATAGACCTGCCAGATGCGATAGCGCCGGTCGCCGGCCGAGGCGATCGCCAGGTCGCGGTTCGCCTCGAGGCGCCGCGCCCATTCGAGGCAGGTGCGCGCGTAATGCCGGCGCAGCGACTCGACGTCGGCCGCCTCCAGGCCCGCGCGCGTCATCTCGCGCAGCACGATCGAGATATGAGGCAGCTCGCCGTGCGGGAAGACGTATCGATGGATGAACTCGCCCGCCCCGAGGCCGACCGCGCGGCTCTCCGGGTCGGCCGAGGTGATGCCGTGATTCATCGCCAGGCCGCCGTCCTTGAGCAGCGCGCGGATCGTGCCGAAGTAGGCCTGCAGGTTGCGCAGCCCGACATGCTCGAACATGCCGACGCTCGCGATCTTGTCGTAGCCGCCCTCGTACGGGATGTCGCGGTAGTCCTGCAGCCTGACCTCGCAGCGGCCCTCCAGGCCCTCCTCGCGGATGCGGCGCATGGCGTGCTCGTGCTGGTTGCGCGACAGCGTCACGCCGACCGCGCGCGCGCCGTACTTCTTCGCCGCGCGGATGACGAGCGCGCCCCACCCGCAGCCGATGTCGAGGAAGCGCTCGCCGGGCTGCAGCATCAGCTTGTTGAGGATGTGGTCGAGCTTCTGCTCCTGCGCCTGGTCGAGCGTGTCGGCCTCATCGCGGAAGTAGGCGCAGGAGTACACCATGTTGCGGTCGAGGAACAGCGAGTAGAACGCGTTCGAGACGTCGTAGTGGTACTCGATCGCCTTGCGGTCGCGCTGCTTGCTATGGCGGGCGAACCGGCGCAGCCCGCTGCGCCCCTTCGCCGTGGCGCTCTTGGCGAAGCTCTCGGCGACCCGGAACACCTCCATGATGGGACCGTCGACGCCGATGTGGCCCTCGACGTACGCCTCGCCGAGCTTGAGCAGGTCGGGCGACACGAGGAAGCGCAGCGCGGAGGGCCTCGGAAGCTTCACCCTGACGGTCGGGTCGGAGGCGAGATCGAAGGCGCGACCGTTCCAGAGCTCGAACCTGAGCGGGATCGAGGCGGACCGGCGAATGCGATCGACCAGGCGTTCGAATCGGTTCTCGAGGAACATGCGCGGCTCCCGGCGGATATCATAGCATCGGGCTACACGGGCGCGCCTCGCGCGCCGGAAGCTCCGTCCGCGAGTTCGACCGCGGGCGCCCGCCCACGTTCCAGGAACACGGCATGGAAGATCCACACCCGAGCCAGGATGCGGCCGAAGCGGCGGTAAAGGCCATGTGGCGCGACGACCGCTGCGCCGCCGCGCTCGGCATGCGCGTGCTCGAGGTCAGCCCCGGCGCCGGCCGGGTCGAGATGCGCGTGCGCGAGGACATGCTGAACGGGCACGGCACCACCCACGGCGGCATGATCTTCACGCTCGCCGACGCCGCCTTCGCGATCGCCTCGAACAGCCGCGGCCGGCGCGCGCTGGCCGCCGGCTGCTCGATCGAGTTCCTGCGCCCCGCGGTCGCCGGCGACCTGCTGGTCGCGAGCGCGAGCGAGCAGTCCCTCGGCGCGCGCTCCGGTATCTACGATGTTCGCGTCGAGAACCAGCACGGCGAGACCGTCGCCCTCTTCCGCGGCAAGGCCGCCCTCCTGCGCGGCTCGTGGACCGACGACACGCCGCCCGTATAGAATCTGCCGACTTTCCCGGAGGAGTCATGAATCTTCGTACGACATGGAAGATCGTCGCCGCACTGGCGCTCGCGCTGGGCGCCGCGCCCGTCTCCGCGCAGACGGTGAAGATCGGCGTGGTCAACACCTACTCGGGCCCGAACGCGACGCTGGGCGAATACATCGACAAGGGCATCAAGCTCTACACGAAGCTGCACCAGAAGGACCTGCCCCCCGGCGTGAAGGTCGAGCTGGTGGTGCGCGACGACGGCGGCCCGAACCCCGACAAGGCGAAGCAGCTCGCCCAGGAGCTGATCGTGCGCGACAGGGTGCAGATCCTGGCGGGCACTGTCTTCACCCCGAATGCCGCCGCGATCGCGCCGCTCACCAGCGAGGCCAAGGTCCCGTACGTTCTGATGAACGCCGGCGGCTCGGTCCTTACCACGCTGTCGCCGTACATCGCGCGCACGTCGTTCACGCTGTGGCAGTCCTCGTACCCGCTCGGCCAATGGGCGGCTAAGAAGTACAAGCGCGCCTACATCGCGGTCAGCGACTTCGCCGCCGGCCACGACTGCGAGGCCGCGTTCGAGAAGGCGTTCACCGACGGCGGCGGCCAGATCGTGGGCAAGGTGCGCATGCCGCTCGCCAACCCGGACTTCGTCCCCTTCATGCAGCGCGTGAAGGATGCGAAGCCCGAGGTGCTGTTCGCGTTCATTCCCGCGGGCAAGCAGGCGACCGCGATCATGAAGGCCTACGGCGAGCTCGAGCTCGACAAGGCGGGCATCAAGTTCATCGGGCCCGGCGACATCACGACCGACGAGGAGCTGCCCAACATGGGCGACGTTCCGCTCGGCGTGATCACCGCCCACCACTACTCGGCCGCGGCCGGGCGCCCGGCCAACAAGGCGTTCGTCGCCGCCTGGAAGAAGGAGTACGGCCAGGACTCGAACCCGAACTTCCTCGCGGTCGGCGGCTGGGACGGCATGGACGCGATCTACACGGCGATCCGCGAGCAGAAGGGCAGGATCGATCCGGTGCGCACGATGGAGATCCTGAAAAAATACAAGAACCCGAACAGTCCGCGCGGCCCGATCGCGATCGACCCCGACACGCGCGACATCGTGCAGAACGAGTACCTGCGCGAGGTGCGGAAGGTCGGCGGCAAGCTCGCCAACGTCGAGCTGGAGACCATCGGCACGGCGGTGAAGGACCCTTGGAAAGAGATCAACCACAAGAAGTAGGACGGCGCCGGCTCCGCCCGGGAGACTGAGTGGAGGGTTTCCTCTCGTCGCTGGTCAGCGTGGCGTTCCACGGCACGGCCTTCGGCATGATCCTGTACGTGATCTCCGTGGGCCTGTCGGTCACGATGGGGCTGATGGGCTTCGCCAACCTCGCGCACGGGGTGTTCGCGATGGCGGGCGGCTACGTGCTCACGTCGATGATCAGCCGCTACGGCGTGCCCTTCCCGCTCGCGCTCGCGATCGCCTTCGCCGTCGTCGGCGCGGCGAGCGTGGTGCTCGAGCGCCTGCTCTACTCGCGGCTCTACGCAGCGAGCGACCTGGAGCAGGTCATGTTCACCATCGGCCTGATCTTCGTCGCGGTCGCGGTCGCGCGGATGATCTTCGGCACGCTGCAGCAGCCGGTGATCCTCCCCGACTATCTCAAGGGGCAGTTCCCGCTCCTCGGACGCGATTTCCCCACCTACCGCGTGTTCATCATCGCGTTCAGCGCGGTGATGGTCGGCGTGCTCTGGTTCGGGGTCGAGCGCACGCGCTGGGGCGCGATGGTGCGCGCGGCCGTCGACAACCGCGCCATGGCGCAGTCGATCGGGATCGACACCGGCAGGCTCTTCACGCTGACCTTCGCGCTCGGCAGCGGGCTCGCGGGCCTGGGCGGCGCCCTCGGCGCCGAGATCATCGCCATCCAGCCGACCTACCCGTTCGAGAACCTCGTGTACTTCCTCATCGTCGTGGCCGTCGGCGGGCTCGGGACGCTGCGCGGGCCGTTCGTCGCGGCGCTGCTGATCGGCATCGCCGACACGGCGATCAAGTACTGGTACCCGCAGTACGGCGCGTTCCTGATCTACGTCGCGACGATCGCGGCCCTGCTGTGGCGGCCGGCCGGCCTGTTCGGGCGGCAGCACACATGAGCGCGCACGCGGGCGGCTACAGCGCGAACCCGCGCATCCGCTGGATCGAATGGCTGCCGTTCGTGCTCGCGATCGCGGCCTTCTTCGCGCTGCCCGAGTATCTCTCGCTCGGCGCGCGCATCCTGATCTACATCCTGTACGCGCTCTCGCTCGATCTGATCCTCGGCTACGCCGGGATCATCACGCTCGGCCACAGCGCGTACTTCGGGCTGGGCGCTTACGTCGCCGGCATCCTCGGCGCGCGGCTCGGCGTGAGCGACCCGCTGGTGCAGCTGGTCGCCGCCGCCGCCGCGGGCGGGCTGCTCGGGATCGCGACCGGCGCCATCATCCTGCGCACGCGCGCGCTGACGCTGCTCATGCTGACGCTCGCGATCACGTCGGTGTGCCTCGAGATCGCGAACAAGGCGACGCCGGTCACCGGGGGCGCCGACGGCCTCTCCGGCATCGTCGTCGCGCCCATCCTCGGGCTGTTCCGCTTCGACCTGTTCGGCAAGACCGCCTTCCTCTACTGCCTGGTCGCGCTGCTGATCGGCTGGCTCGCCGTGCGGCGGCTGATCTACTCGCCGTTCGGCGCCTCTCTGACCGGCCTGCGCGAGAACCCCTTGCGCATGCACGCGATCGGCGCCCCCGTGTACTGGCGCCTGGTGCTCGTGTACACGATCTCGACCACGCTCGCGGGCGTCGCGGGGGCGCTGATCACGCAGACCAACCAGTTCGTCGGCCTGAACGTCCTGGGCTTCGAGTCGGGCGGCGAGCTGCTGGTCATGCTCGTGCTCGGGGGCGTCGGCCGCCTCTACGGCGCCTTCGTCGGGCCGCTCGTCTACCTGGTCGCGCAGGACTTCCTCGCGAAGCAGTTCCCCGAGTACTGGTACCTCGGCATCGGTGCCATGCTGATCGTCGTGGTGATGTTCGCGCGCGGCGGCATCCTCGGGATCGTCGATTCGATCGTGCGGCGGCTGTGGAGGCGCGCATGAGCGCCGCGGCGCTCGAGACGCGCGGCCTGTGCAAGAGCTTCGGCGCGCTCACGGTCGCCGACGACATCGACTTCCGGCTCGAGCCCGGCGCGCGGCACGCGCTCATCGGGCCGAACGGGGCGGGAAAGACCACGTTCGTGAACATGCTGACCGGGGCGCTGCGTCCGTCGTCGGGCCGCATCCTGCTGCAGGGCGAGGACGTCACCGCCGTGCGCCAGGCCGCGCGCGTGAAGCGCGGCCTCGGGCGCACCTTCCAGATCAACCAGCTCTTCCGGCGGCTCTCGGTGCTCGACAACGTCGCGCTCGGCGTCGCGGAGCGGCGCGGCGTCGCGCGTCGGATGTGGAAGCCCGCGAGCCGGCACGCGGAGGTGCGCGACGAGAGCCTCGCGCTGCTCGCGAGCCTGGGGCTCGCCGACGACGCCGATCAGCGCGTCCTCGACCTGCCCTACGGCAAGCAGCGCCTGGTCGAGATCGCGATCGCGCTCGGCCTCAAGCCGAAGGTTCTGCTTCTCGACGAGCCCGCGGCCGGCGTGCCCTCGCTCGAGTCGCACCGGATCCTCGAGGTGCTCGACCGGCTGCCGGCCGACATCTCGATCCTGATCATCGAGCACGACATGGACCTCGTGTTCCGCTTCGCACGCCGCATCACCGTGCTGGTGCAGGGCGAGGTCCTGCTCGAAGGCGCGCCCGAGGAGATCGCGAAGGACCGCCGCGTGCACCAGGTCTATCTCGGCGAGCAGCGCCATGTCTGACGCGCTGAAGCTCTCCGGGGTGCGTGCGGGCTACGGCGAGACCGTCGTGCTCGAGGACGTCGGCTTCACGCTCGCCGAGCGCGGAACGCTCGCCGTGCTCGGCCGCAACGGGGTGGGCAAGACGACGCTGCTGTCCACGATCATGGGACACACGACGTTCCATTCCGGGTCGGTCGAGTTCCGGGGGCGTCCCGTCGCGGCCCTTCCCGTGTATTCGCGCTGCCGCCTCGGCATGGGCTACGTGCCGCAGGCGCGCGAGATCTTCCCGTCGCTCACGGTCGAGGAGAACCTCGCCATCGCCGACCGCCGCGGCCGCTGGACGCTCGAGCGCGTGTACGAGCTGTTCCCGCGGCTCGCCGAGCGACGCGCGCACATGGGCAACCAGATCTCCGGCGGCGAGCAGCAGATGCTCGCGATCGGACGCGCGCTCATGGGCAACCCGTCGCTGCTGCTGATGGACGAGCCCTTCGAGGGCCTGGCGCCGATCATCGTCGAGGCGCTGCTCGCGGCGTTGCAGCTGCTGATCCGCGAGGACGCGCTCACCGTGGTGCTGGTCGAGCAGCACGCCAAGCTCGCCCTGCAAGTGACGCAGGAGGCGCTCGTCCTCAACCGCGGCCGCATCGCGTATCATGGTTCGAGCGCCGCGCTGCTTTCGGATCCGCACCGGCTGACGAGCCTGATCGTCGCGCAGTAGCCGGTACCGGCGCGGCCGCAGCGCAACCCTGTTCCCATCGCCATGACCGGGCTCGTCTCCGCCGCCGACGCCTACGCCTTCGAGCGCGAACGCCTCGCCGCCGAAATCACGGCGATGGCGCGCGAGACCGGCCCCGAGACGGGCCGCACGCGCTTCGCCGACGCGGTGATGGCGGCGATGCACAAGGTGCCGAGGCACCGCTTCGTGTCGCCGGGCGACGAGCCCTTCGCGTACGAGAACCGGCCGCTGCCCATCGGCGAAGGCCAGACGATCTCGCAGCCGTACATCGTCGCACTGATGACCGAGCTGCTCGACCCGCGCCCAGAACACGACGTCCTGGAGGTCGGCACCGGCTCGGGCTACCAGACCGCGGTGCTCGCGGAGACCGGCGCCCGGGTGTACACGCTCGAGGTGGTCGACGCGCTGGCGCGCCGCGCGTCGGAGCTGCTCGTGGAGCTCGGCTACGCCAACGTCACCGCCCGCACCGGCGACGGCTACGAAGGCTGGCCGGAGCACGCGCCCTTCGATTCCATCATCGTCACGGCGGCCGCGTCCGACGTGCCGCAGCCGCTCGTCAACCAACTGAAGGCCGGCGGACGGCTGGTGATCCCGGTCGGCGGCGCGGGCGACGTGCAGCACCTGCTGCTCGTCGACAAGCGGGCCGACGGCACCACCGCGCGCCGGCGCACGCTGCCGGTGCGCTTCGTGCCGCTCGTTCGCGCCCGTGGCAAAATAGCGCCATGAGAGACTACTGGCTGAGCAAGCTCTTTTTCGACCTGCAGAGCACGCCCGCGCTGGGCGTCGAGTACCGGGCCGACCGCAGCAAGGTCCTGGATCGCTACCCGCTGAAGCCCGAGGTGCGCGCGGCGGTCGAGAAGGACGACGTCGCGTACCTCGCGGCGCGCGTGAACCCGTACCTGCTGCGCTTCTATTTCGTCGTCTGCGGCATGCCCGAGGGCGAGTTCCTGTCGAAGGTCCGCAACGCGGGCGCCGACGCCGCCGCGAGGTCCAGCCATGGCTGAGCTCGCCGGGGTCTTCGCCTCCAGCCACGCGCCGCTCGTGATCCGCGGCTGGAAGGACATCAGCGCGCCGAACCAGCAGAGCCTGAAGCACGCGTACGACGAGCTCGGACGCCGCATGAAGGCGGCGCGTCCCGACGTGATCGTCGAGATCTCCCCCGATCATTGGGTCAATTTCTTCATCAACAATCTTCCCGCGATCTGCGTGGGCGTGGGCGAAGAGCACGAAGGCCCGGGCGAGCCGTGGATGAAGGCTTGCCCGTACAAGACCATCGCCGGGCACCCCAAGCTCGCGACCCACATCGCGCAGCTCGCGTTCGAGCACGATTTCGAGCCGGCGGTGTCGCATCACCTCATCCTCGATCACGGCTTCGCCATCCCGCTGTGGAAGGGCGGCTTCGATACGCTGCCACCGATCGTGCCGATCATCTTCAACGACCTGGAGCCGCCCCTCCCCACGGTTCGCCGCTGCCTCGCGTGGGGCTCGATGCTGGCCGAGGCGATCCGCACCTATCCCGAGAACATCCGAGTCGCCATCCTCGCCACCGGCGGCCTTTCGCACTCGATCGGCGAGCCGACGATGGGCGAGATCGACGAGGACTTCGACCGCGAGTGCCTGCGTCATTTCGAGGCGGCGGACGAGCGCCGCCTCGTCGATTTCCTGAACGAGCGCCTGCCGACCATCGGCAACGGCGCGGCCGAGGTGCGCAACTGGGTCGCGGCGCACGGCGCCGCGGGCAAGCGCGGCTTCGAGCTGATCGACTACTGCAACGTGCCCGAGGTGTATGTCGGGTGCGGCTTCGCGTCCTGGAATCTCGGGGCGCGTCCCTAGGCCATGCAGCCGGTGCTGCAGACGACCATCGCCGGCAGCCTGCCGAAGCCGGCCTGGCTCGCCGAGCCGAAGAAGCTGTGGGCGCCGTGGCTGCTCGAAGGCGCGGAGCTCGAGCGCGGCAAGCGCGAGGCGCTGCGGCTCGCGGTGGTCGACCAGGAGAGCGCGGGCATCGACATCGTCACCGACGGCGAGCAGACGCGCCGCCACTTCGTCACGACCTTCATCGAGGCGCTCGACGGCGTCGATTTCCAGCGCAAGCGCACGGTGCGCATCCGCAACCGCTACGATGCCGACGTCCCCATGGTCGTGGGTCCCGTGTCGCGGCGCTCGGCCGTGTTCGTCGAGGAC
>DATDMW010000323.1:0-12331 GCA_036518595.1 Burkholderiales bacterium | reverse complement strand
ACTCGGGCTTCTTCAGCTTCGCCGCGGGGACGAGCGGGATGGTGCGGCGAAGGATCTTCGCGGCGCCTTTTTCTTTCGTCGCGCTCATCGAGGCGGCTCCAGGAGCGACGCGATGCGCCGCGCGAGCGCGTCGCCGAGCGCCTCGACGCTTTCCGCGACGCCGAGCGCGGAGGTTTGCGTCACCGCCAGGCCCGGGTAGCCGCAGGGATCGATGTCGCGGAACGGCGCGAGATCCATGTCGACGTTGAGCGCGACGCCGTGGTACGCGCAGCCGCGGCGCACGCGCAGGCCGAGCGCGGCGATCTTCGCGCCGTCCACGTACACGCCGGGGGCGCCGGGCTTGCGCTCGGCGGCGACGCCGTGGCCAGCGAGCAGCTCGAGCACCGCCTGCTCGATCAGGCGCACGAGTCCCCGCACCGTGAGGGCGCGCCGCTTCAGGTCGACGAGCGTGTACACGATCGCCTGACCGGGGCCGTGATACGTGATCTGCCCGCCGCGGTCGATGCGCTCGACCGGGATGGTCGATCCGCGGGGCAGGTGCTGCGGGCGCCCGGCGAGGCCGACCGTATACACGGGCGGGTGCTGCAGCACCCAGAGCTCGTCGGGCGTCGAGGCGTCGCGCGCGTCGGTGAAGCGGCGCATCGCCTCGTAGGTGGGGACGTATTCGGCGAGGCCCAGGCGCTGCACGCGCATCCCCGGCGCGGCGCGCGGACGCGCGACTTCGGGCGCGAGGGTATCGAGGCTCATCAGAGCACCATCGTCACCATGGGATGATCGCACAGCTCGCGGTAGAGCGCGTCGAGCTGCTCGCGCGACACGGCGCGGATGGTGCACGTGAGCGAGAGATACTTGCCCTCGCGCGAGGGACGCATCTCCATCGTCGCCGGGTCGAAGTCGGGCGCGTGCCGGGCGACGACCTCGATCACCGCCTGCGCGAACCCTTTCTGCGTGAGCCCCATGATCTTGATCGGGAACTCGCAGGGGAAGGCGAGCAGCGGCGCTTCGGGGTCAGGCATGAACCGGGGCGCGCATCACCTTCGCCTTGTACTGCTGGTAGAGCGCGTAGACGCGCGCGAACACCGGGCCCGGGCGGCCGGCGTGCTCGCCGCGGCCGACGGGCTTGCCGTCCAGCGTGGTGATGGCCATGACTTCGCGCGAGGACGAGGTGACCCAGATCTCGTCGGCGGCGCGCAACTCGGCCTCCGCCACCGGCCGCGCCGCGTGCGGCACGCCGTTCGCGGCGAGCAGCTCGAGCACGACGTCGTACGTGATGCCGGGGAGCATCAGGTGCGACTTCGGCGGCGCGAGCACGGTTCCCTCCCGCACCACGAAGACGTTGCTCGCCGACGCCTCGGTGAGGAAGCCGTCGCGCACCAGGATCGACTCGGTGCAGCCCGCGTCCGCCGCCTCGGTGCGCAGCATGCAGTTGCCGAGCAGCGAGGTGGTCTTGATGTCGCAGCGGAGCCACCGGAAGTCGGGCCGCACGATCGCCGCGCCGCCGTTCTTCACCACCTCGGCCGACGGCGTCACCAGCGGGTTCGACATGATGAAGACCGTGGGCGCGACCCCGCGCACGAACGTATGGTCGCGCCTGGCGACGCCGCGCGTCACCTGGAGGTACACCGCCTGGTCCTCCCAGGGGTTCTCGGCGACGATGCGCTCGATCAGCTCGCGCCACTTCTCCCCCGAGTGAGGGTTCTCGATCGAGATCGCGTCGAGGCTCGCCTGCAGCCGCGCCAGGTGCCCGGGCAGCCGGAACGGCCGCCGCGAATAGACCGGGATCACCTCGTAGACGCCGTCGCCGAAGATGAAGCCGCGGTCGAGCACGGGAATCTTCGCCTGCTCGAGCGGCATGAAGTCCCCGTTGAGATAGATCATCGCGACCCCTCTTCTACTTGAACATCAAACGAAGGCTGTCCCAGGACCGACCGAGCCAGCCCGCGATCCCGACCGCCTCCAACGCGACCACCGGGTAATCCGCGAGGGGCTTGCCGTCCAGCGTGACGTGCAGCGTGCCGACCTTCTGCCCCTGCGCGATCGGGGCGATCAGCGGCTGCTCCGACAGCAGCTCCGCTTTCAGCCGGGTCGCGTCGCCCTTCGGCACCGTCACGAAGAGGTCGCGCAGGACGCCCGCGTGCAGGCGCGAGACGCTGCCCTTCCAGACCTCGAGCGTGCTGATCGGGTGCTCCTTCTGGTACAGCCGCACGCTGTCGAAGAACTGGAAGCCGTAGTTGAGCAGCTTCTGGCTCTCCTGCGCGCGCAGCGTCTCCGACGACGTGCCGAGCACCACCGACATCAGGCGCCGCGACCCGCGCTGGGCCGAGGCGACCAGGCAGTAGCCCGCGCTCTCGGTGTGCCCGGTCTTGACGCCGTCGACGTTGGGATCGAGCCACAGCAGCCGGTTGCGGTTGAGCTGCGTGATGTTGTTGTAGCGGTACTCGCGCACCGAGTACAGCTTGTAGTACTCGGGGAAGTCGCGGATCAGCGCGCCCGTGAGCAGCGCCAGGTCGTTCGCCGTCGAATAGTGCTTCGGATCCGGCAGGCCGCTGACGTTGGTGAAGTTGGTATTGCTCATCCCGAGGCGCTGCGCCTCGCGGTTCATCATCTGCACGAACGCCTCCTCGGATCCCGCGATCGCCTCGGCGAGCGCGATGCAGGCGTCGTTGCCCGAGTCGACGATCATGCCGTAGAGCAGCTCCTCGACCGTCACCTTCTTGTTGGGCTGGATGAACATGCGCGAGCCGCCCACGCGCCACGCGCGCACCGACACCGGCACCGCCTGGTCGATCGCGACCGTCTTCTGCCGGATCGCGGCGAAGGCGACGTACGCGGTCATCAGCTTGGTGAGCGACGCCGGCTCCATGCGCTCGTCGGCGTTGCGGGCCGTGATCGGCTGGCCGCTCGAGACGTCCATGAGCACCCAGGCGCGCGCGGCGATCGCGGGCGGCTGGGGAGCTTGGGCGGCGGCGCTGCCGCAAAGGGATGCGAAAAGCAGGACAAAACGAGCGAGCGGGAAGCGCGACATCGAAGCTGCGGAGGAAAAAAGAAGAATTATACCGGCGCCCTAGCGCTCGATGACCACGGGCTTCAGATCCAGGGCCTCGCGTATACGGAGCGCGACGCCGTCCGCCTCGCCGCGGTCGCGATACGGCCCGAGGCGCACCCGGAACAGGCCGTCGACCGGCAGGACCTCGAACGAGCGGTCGACCCACGACAGCTCGCGCTCGAGGCGCCCGCGCAGCGCGTCGGCGTTGTCGCGCGCGGAGAACGCGCCGAGCTGGAGGTAGACGCCTTTCGCGTCGGGCGCGGCGGGGATGGCCTCGGCCGGCAGCGCCTCGGCGGCGACGGCCGGGGGCGCCTCGACCGGTGCCGCGCTCGCCGCGGGCTGCTCTTCCGCGGCGCGCGACATCTCGCCCGGCAGCAGCGCCTCGACCTCGACCGGCGCGCTGCCCGCATTGACGTAGCCGAGCTTGGCCGCGGCCGCGTACGAGAGATCGATGATGCGGCCCGAGTGGAACGGGCCGCGGTCGTTGATGCGCACGATCACGCTGCGGCCGTTCTTGAGGTTGGTCACGCGCGCGTAGCTCGGGATCGGCAGCGTCGTGTGCGCCGCGGTCATCTTGTACATGTCGTAGCGCTCGCCGCTCGATGTCATCTGGCCGTGGAACTTCTTGCCGTACCAGCTGGCGATGCCGCGCTCCTTGTAGGGCCGCAGCGTCTTCGCGGGGACGTAATGCCGGCCGAAGACCGTGTAGGGGTTGTTCGCGCTCTTGTGCAGCGGCTCGACCCGCGGCGCCGCGTCGGGGGTCGACTCGACGTTCTTCGGCGGCGACGCGCCGGGCCCGTCGTCCTTGTAATAGCCGCCGGGGCGCTTCGGCGAGGTGCCGCAGGCCGCGAGCAGAATGGAAACGGCAATCGCGACGAGCGCGCCGCGCACTCCGCGGTCGCGCGCCGCATCTGCGTTCAGGCTCACGTCTGCACCAGGGTGCGGTGATTCTGGATGCTCATCAGCATCCCGATCGCGATGAAGAGCGTCACCAGCGCCGTCCCGCCGTAGGAGATGAACGGGAGCGGCACGCCGACCACGGGCAGCAGCCCGCTCACCATCCCCATGTTCACGAAGGCGTAGGTGAAAAGCGTCAGGGTGAGCGACCCGGCGAGCAGCCGCGCGAAGAAGGTCGGCGCGTTCGCCGCGATCATCAGGCCGCGCGTGACGAGCGAGAGGTACAGGACGAGCAGCAGGCCGTTCCCCAGCAGCCCGAACTCCTCGGAGAACACCGCGAAGATGAAGTCGGTCGAGCGCTCGGGGATGAACTCGAGGTGCGTCTGCGTACCGTTGAGCCAGCCCTTGCCGACGAGGCCGCCCGAGCCGACGGCGATCGTCGCCTGGATGATGTGGTAGCCGGCGCCGAGCGGGTCCTGGCTCGGATCGAGCAGCGTCAGCACGCGCTTCCTCTGGTAGTCGTGCAGCATGCCCCAGAGCAGCGGCATCGCGCCGAGGATCGCCACCCCCCCACCGACGATGATCTTCCACGACAGGCCGGCGAGGAAGATCACGAAGAAGCCCGCGGCGGTCACGAGCATCGCCGTGCCGAGATCGGGCTGGCGCACGATCAGCGCCACCGGCACGGCGAGCAGGATCATCGCGACCAGGTAGTCGCGG
This sequence comes from Burkholderiales bacterium, assembly GCA_036518595.1. Lineage (GTDB taxonomy): Bacteria > Pseudomonadota > Gammaproteobacteria > Burkholderiales > SG8-39 > VBDM01. The sequence continues at coordinate 7,668 of DATDMW010000323.1, read as the reverse complement.
AAGCGCAGCGCCGTCTCGTGGCGGTGGAAATACCACGCGAGCATGAGCGGCATCGCGATCTTCATCAGCTCCGACGGCTGCACGCTGCCGACGCCGAACGAGAGCCAGCGCCGGGCGCCGTTGCGCACGTCGCCGAACAGCGCCACCGCGACGAGGAGCAGCAGCCCGAGCATGTAGACGGGAAGCGCGAAGCGCATCAGCGTCTGCGGCGACACCTGCGCGATCACCCACATCAGCGCGAACGCGACCAGGATGTTCGCGACCTGCGCGGAGACCCGAGCGGGGTTCTCGTTGGAGGCGCTGTAGAGGGTCAGCAGCCCGAGCGCGAGGAGCGCCGTGGCGATGCCGAGCAGCGGGCCGTCGAGGCGGCCGGTGATGCGTCTGACGAGGTTGTCAATCGCTCTCATCGTCGTCGCTCTGGGGCGTCACGGCGGTCTCGGCGGGCTTGCCCTTACGCTTGCCGAGCAGGTAGTAATCGAGCACCTGGCGCGCGATCGGCGCGGCCGCGCGCGCGCCGAAGCCCGCGTTCTCGACCACGACCGCGAGCGCGATCTTGGGGTTCTCCACCGGCGCGAACGCGATGAACAGCGCGTGGTCGCGGTGGCGCTCGGCGGTGCGCTTCTCGTCGTACTTCTCGGTCTGCTTGATCGCGATGACCTGCGCGGTGCCGGTCTTGCCGCCGCTCGTGTACTCCGCGCCGCGGAACGCGACGGCGCCGGTGCCTTCCTTGTTCACGCCGACCATGGCGCGCTTGATGAACTGGATGTTCTGGGGCTTGAGCTTGATCGTCTTGACCGGCTCGGGCTCGACGTAGGTGCGCTCGCCCGTCTTCGCGCTCTCGATGTAGTTCACGAAGTGCGGCTTGTACATCACGCCGTTGTTGGCGAGCGTCGCCACCGCCTGGGCGAGCTGCAGCGGCGTGTACGAGTTGTAGCCCTGGCCGATCGCCACGCTGATCGTCTCGCCCGCGTACCACTTCTGCTGCTCCGGGCGGCGGAAGCGCTTGAGCTTCCACTCCTGCGAAGGCAGGACGCCGATCGCCTCGCCCTCGACGTCGACGCCGGTGCGCTGGCCGAAGCCGAACTGGCCGATGAAGCGCGCCATGGTGTCGATGCCGAGATCGTTGCCGAGGATGTAGTAGTAGGTGTCGCACGACTCGACGATCGACTTGTACATGTCGACGTAGCCGTGGCCGCCCGCCTTGTCGTCGCGGAAGCGGTGGCCGCCGAAGTTGAAGTAGCCGGGATCGAAGATCGACTGCGTCGGCGTGCGCTTGCCCACCTCGAGCGCCGTGAGCGCCATGTAGGGCTTGAAGGTCGACCCGGGCGGGTAGAGCCCCGCGAGCGCGCGGTTGTTGAGCGGCAGGTCGGGCGAGTTGTTCAGCTCGTCCCAGTTCGCAGGGTCGATGCCGTCGACGAACAGGTTGGGATCGAATCCGGGCTTCGACACGAACGCGAGGATGCCGCCGGTCGACGGCTCGATCGCGACCAGCGCCCCGCGCCGGTCGCCGAAGGCCTCGTCGGCGACCTGCTGCAGCCGGATGTCGAGGGTGAGCGTGAGGTTGTTGCCCGAGATCGGCGCGGTGCGCGACAGCGTGCGCACGCCGCGCCCGCCGGCGTCGATCTCCACCTGCTCGAAGCCGGTGGTGCCGTGCAGCTCCTGCTCGTAGCTCTGCTCGAGTCCCGTCTTCCCGATGTGGTCGGTGCCCTTGTAGTTCGCGTCGAGCCCCGCCTCCTCGATGCGCTCGAGGTCGCGGTCGGTGATGCGGTTGATGTAGCCGGTGACGTGCGAAGCGAGCTCGGCGAGCGGGTACTGGCGGAACAGCCGCGCTTTGACGTCGACGCCCGGGAGCTTGTACTTGAGCACCGTGATCTTCGCGACTTCTTCGTCCGTGAGCCGGATGCGGATCGGGATCGAGTCGAGCGTCTTGCTCTCCTCCATCATCTTCTGGAAGCGGCGGCGGTCCTTGGGCTGGATGTCGACGATGCCCGCGAGCTCGTCGATCGTCGCCTTCAGGTTCGCGACCTTGCTGGGGCTGATCTCGAGCGTGTACGCGGCGTAGTTGCGCGCGAGCACGACGTCGTTGCGGTCGACGATCAGCCCGCGGTTCGGCAGCACGGGCACGATCGAGATGCGGTTGTCCTCGGCCTTCGTGTGGTAGTAGTCGTGCTGGATGACCTGCAGGTAGAAGAAGCGCGCGAACAGCAGCCCGAAGGCGATCACCACCGCCATCCCGGCGAAGCCCACGCGCAGCTGGAAATAATGCAGCTCGCGCTGCGTGTTCTTGAGCTCGGCGAACCTCATATCGAGCGCGGCTCGTCCGAATGGCGCGGCCGGCGCTGCGGGAGCAGCAGCACGTAGGTCGCCACGGGCCACAGCGCCGCCGCGATGACCGGACCGATGAAATAGCCGAGCCCCGGGTAGGCGCCGCCGGCCGCCATGCGCACGAGCAGCATCAGCAGCTGGCTGGCGACAAGCAGGATCAATACGTGCGCCGCTTGAGCCCACGGCGAGAACCACAGGATGCGCCGGTGCAGCGCGATCGCGCCGAACGCGAGGATCGCGTACGCGAACGCGTGCTGGCCCATGAGCGCGCCGTTGCCCGCGTCCATGAGCAGGCCGAGCGCCCAGGCGAAGCCGATGCCCATCTTGCGCGGCTCGTGCACGCACCAGAAGGCGATGACCAGCGCGAGCAGGTCGGGCAGCCCGATCACGTCGCGCCACGGCAGCATGTTGAACAGCATCGCCGCCGCGGCGGTGAGCGCCATGAAGCCCACGTTCACCGGCCGCGGGATGCCCTGGAAGCGGGGATCAAAGGCCATCGCGCGCTGCCCTCAAGGCCGCTTGGGCCGCTTGGCCTTCGCGGCAGGCTTGGGTGCCTGATCCGCGGCCTGCGGCGGAGGCGGCGGCTGCTTCCAGTCGTACGCGAGCACCAGCACCTGCCGGTGCCGGTCGGGTCCGGTGGTCGCCACGCACGATACTTTCGCGAACGCGTACGCGGCGTCGCGCTCGATCTTCACCACCCGGGCCACCGGCAGCCCCTCCGGGTAGGTGCCGTCGATGCCCGAGGTGACGAGCACGTCGCCGTTCTGGATGTCGGCGTTGGTGGGCATGTAGCGAAGCTCGAGCGTCCCCGGGTCGCTGCCGCCGTAGACGACCGCGCGCAGGCCGTTCCTCACGATCTGCGCGGGAATCGCCTGCTCGCGGTCGGTGACGAGCGTCACCTCGGAGAGGAGCGGGTAGACGCGCGTCACCTGGCCGATGACGCCGACGTCGTCGATCACGGCCTGCCCGGTCTGGAGGCCCTGCTGGCTGCCCTTGTCGATGACGACCTTGCGCGAGAACGGATCGCGGCTCATGTACAGGATCTCGGCGAAAGTCGCCTTGCGCGGCAGCTGCTCCTGGGCGTCGAGCATGCGCCGCAGCTGCACGTTCTCGGCGCGCAGCGACTCGAGCGTGAGCAGGTCGTTCGCCGACTCGAGCTGGCGCGTCTTGAGCTGCTCGTTCTCGTGCTTGAGCGTGACCAGGCTCGTGAAGTAGTCGGCCGCGCCGTTGGCGAGGTCGACGGGCAGCAGCGCCAGGCGCTGCAGCGGGTAGACGACGACCGCGACCACCTGGCGCAGCGACTCGGTATAGCGGAAGCGCGCGTCGAGCACCATGAGCAGCACCGCGAGCGAGATGAAGAACATCAGCCGTACCAGCGGTGCGGGCCCACGGCTGAAGAACGGCGGCGGCTGGTAGTCCATCAGGGGCCCGGAAAGCGCAAAGCGGGGAAAGGACGCGCGAGGCGCGCCGGCGCGCCGGCGCTCTTCAAGCGGTCAAGCATGCATGCAGCGGGGTTCCGTCATTCGTTGGCGAAGATGCTCCCGAGCTTTTCCATCTTTTCGAGCGCCTTGCCCGAGCCGCGCACGACGCAGGTGAGCGGATCGTCGGCGACGATGACGGGCAGGCCCGTCTCTTCCATCAGCAGCCGGTCGAGATCGCGCAGCAGCGCGCCGCCGCCGGTCAGCACCATGCCCTTTTCGGCGATATCGGCACCCAGTTCGGGCGGCGTCTGCTCGAGCGCGGACTTCACCGCGCCGACGATCTGGTTCAAGGGCTCGGTGAGCGCCTCGAGGATCTCGTTCGAGCTGATGGTGAAGCTGCGCGGGATGCCCTCGGCGAGGTTGCGGCCCTTCACTTCCATCTCGCGCACTTCCGACCCGGGAAACGCGGAGCCGATTTCCTTCTTGATCGTCTCGGCGGTCGTCTCGCCGATCAGCATGCCGTAGTTGCGGCGGATGTAGTTGATGATCGCCTCGTCGAACTTGTCGCCGCCGACGCGCACCGACCCGGAGAACACCATGCCGCCCAGCGAGATCACGCCGACCTCGGTCGTGCCGCCGCCGATGTCGACGACCATGGAGCCCGTCGCTTCGGCGACCGGCAGGTCGGCGCCGATCGCGGCGGCCATCGGCTCCTCGATCAGGTAGACCTGGCTCGCGCCGGCCTCGGTCGCGGCCTCGCGGATCGCGCGGCGCTCGACCTGCGTCGAGCCGCACGGCACGCAGATGATGATGCGCGGGGACGGCGAGAACAGGCGCGACTCGTGCACCTTCTTGATGAACTGCTTGAGCATCTGCTCGGTGACGGTGAAGTCGGCGATCACGCCGTCCTTCATCGGCCGAATGGCGGTGATGTTGCCCGGCGTCTTGCCGAGCATCTGCTTGGCTTCCTTGCCGACCGCCTGGATGGTCTTCTTGCCGTTCGGTCCGCCTTCCTGGCGGATCGCGACGACGGAAGGCTCATCGAGCACGATGCCTTTGCCGCGCACGTAAATCAGCGTATTGGCCGTGCCCAGGTCAATCGCCATGTCGTCGGAGAAATACCCGCGTAAAAAGCCGAACATCTTCGTTGAGTCCCTCAATGCCTTTGTCCTGATCCCCGGTGGCGGTGCCACCCCTGTTCCTGCCGCAAAACCCCTTTTGCGACAGCGTCTTAGACGAAGCGGATTCGCAAACGCGCTATAATACCGCAAATACCCGTCGGCTAAAGTGAAATTTCATGCGGCTGTCCCCCGAGGAAGTGCAACGAATCGCAATGCTCGCGCGGCTCGAGATCGGAGCCGCCGAGACGCAGGCGCTGCAGTCGCAATTGAACGACATTTTGTCGATGATCGGCGAGATGCAGAAGGTGAACACCGACGGCATCGAGCCGATGTCGCACGCCCGAGACGTCACGCTGCGGCTGCGCGAGGACAATGTCACCGAGCTCGACCGGCGCGAGCCGTACCAGGCGGTCGCCCCCCGGGTCGACTCGGGCCTGTACCTCGTGCCGAAGGTGATCGAATAGAGCGCCCCGCGCCGCGGTCCGGCCATGCATGACCGGTCCCTGAAGCAGCTGTCCGCCGCGCTCGCGCGCCGCGAAATATCGAGCGTCGATTTGACGCGATTGTTTCTCGGGCGTGCGCAGAAATCGCAGGCGGGGCTCAACGCCTTCATCAGCCTGGACCCGGAGCGCAGCCTGGCGCAGGCGCGCGCGGCCGACGAGCGGATCGCGGCCGGAGCGGGCACGGCGCTCACCGGGATACCGATCGCGCACAAAGACATCTTCCTTGCTCGCGGATGGCCGGCGACCTGCGGCTCGCGCATGCTCGCCGACTTCATCGCGCCGTACGACGCGCACGTCATCGAGCGCTTCGACGCGGCCGGCTGCGTCGTGCTCGGGAAGACGAACATGGACGAGTTCGCGATGGGCTCGTCCAACGAGAACTCGCACTTCGGGCCGGTGAAGAATCCCTGGGACGGCGCGCGCGTGCCGGGCGGCTCTTCGGGCGGCTCGGCCGCGGCGGTGGCGGCGCGCATCGCGCCGGCCGCGACCGGCACCGATACCGGCGGCTCGATCCGCCAGCCCGCGGCGCTGTCGGGCATCTGCGGGCTCAAGCCCACCTACGGCGTCGTCTCGCGCTACGGGATGGTGGCCTACGCCTCCAGCCTCGACCAGGGCGGGCCGATGGCGAAGACCGCCGAGGACCTCGCGCTGCTCATGAACGTCATGGCGGGATACGACGCGCGCGACTCGACTTCGCTCGAGCGGCCCGCGGAGGATTTCGCGCGCGAGCTCGAGCGTCCGCTCGCGGGAGGCGCAACGAAGCCGCTCGGCGGCTTGCGCGTCGGCGTTTGCCGCGATCATTTCGGCGCGGGCCTGGCGGGCGAGGTCGGCACGGCGGTCGAGGCGTCGATCGCGGCGCTCGAGAAGCTCGGCGCGCGCCGCGTCGAGATCGAATTGCCGAACAACCGGCTGTCGCTCGCCGCTTACTACGTGATCGCGCCGGCCGAGGCGTCGTCGAATCTCTCGCGCTACGACGGCGTGCGCTACGGCTACCGCGCGAAAGAGTACGCGGACCTGCTCGACATGTACCGCAAGACGCGCGCGCAGGGCTTCGGCGCGGAGGTCAAGCGCCGCATCCTCGTCGGCACCTACGTGCTCTCGCACGGCTACTACGACGCCTACTACCTGAAGGCGCAGAAGGTGCGGCGCCTCATTGCGCGCGACTACGCCGAGGCCTTCCGCGCCTGCGACGTGATCGCCGGTCCGACGACGCCCGGCGTCGCCTTCGCGATCGGCGCCAAGGCGTCCGACCCGGTGCAGATGTACCTCTCCGACATCTACACCGTGCCCGTGAACCTCGCGGGACTGCCGGCCCTGTCGATCCCGTGCGGGACGGGCGAGGGCGGGCTGCCGGTCGGCCTGCACCTAGTCGGCGATTATTTCTCGGAGGCGCGGCTGCTCGGGATCGCGCACCGCTACCAGCAGGCGAGCGACTGGCACCTGCGCGCGCCGAAGGCCGCCGCATGACGACGAGCGCCTGGGAGATCGTCGTCGGCCTCGAGACGCACGCGCAGCTCTCGACGCGCTCGAAGATGTTCTCCGGCGCCTCGACCGCGTTCGGCGCACCGCCCAACACGCAGGCGAGCGCGGTCGACATCGCACTGCCGGGCGTGCTGCCCGTGGCGAACCGCGGCGCGGTGGAGCGCGCGATACGCTTCGGGCTCGCCGTCGGCGGCCGGGACACCATAAATCGCCGGTCGATATTTGCTCGGAAGAACTACTTCTATCCAGACCTTCCCAAGGGATATCAAATCAGCCAGTACGAAATTCCGATCGTACAGGGCGAGCCAGTGAGTAATGCAACAATCAACTTCCTCGTGAAGGAAGGAATAAAGCACGTACGCTTAACCCGCGCACATTTGGAAGAAGATGCCGGTAAGTCCTTGCACGAAGATTTTCACGGTATGACGGGTATCGACCTGAATCGTGCCGGGACACCTCTGCTGGAAATTGTTTCCGAGCCCGACATGCGATCTGCAGAAGAAGCTGTCTCGTATGCGCGTGCATTGCACGGGCTCGTGCGTTGGATAGGCATCTGTGATGGCAACATGCAAGAAGGTTCTTTCCGTTGTGACGCCAATGTATCGGTGCGACGCAAAGGCGATCCGAATCTCGGTACTCGCTGTGAGATAAAGAATCTAAACTCGTTTCGATTCTTGGAGCGAGCGATAGAGTACGAAGCAAAGCGGCAAATTGAGATCCTTGAAGACGGTGGCAAGATAGTGCAAGAGACACGTTTGTACGATCCGGAAAGAGATGAAACGAGATCGATGCGGACAAAAGAAGAAGCGCATGACT
>DATDMW010000322.1:0-3631 GCA_036518595.1 Burkholderiales bacterium | reverse complement strand
GTCCGCGCCCAGCATGCGCTTGGACTCCGCGAGCTGCTGGCGCTCGCGCGCGAGCTTCGCCTGGGCCGCGGAGCGCGCGTGGTAGCCGCGCACGGTCTCGGCGATCTCGGCGAGGTAGCGCACGCGCGCCGGGGGCACGATCGCGCTCGCGCCCGAGGACGAGCGCACGCCGGCGCCGCGCAGGCGCCCGTCGCGCGCCTGCAGCCCGTGCTCGACCAGCCGCTCGCGGATCGCCTGGTACAGCGCCGTGACGCCGTCGTCGTTGAAGCGCGAGGCGATGGTGCCGAAGACCGGCATCTCCTCCGCGGGCGTCGCGAACAGGCCGCGGTTGCGCTGCAGCTGCTTCCTCACGTCGCGCAGCGCGTCGGCCGCGCCGCGGCGGTCGAATTTGTTGATCGCCGCGAAGTCGGCGAAATCGAGCATCTCGATCTTCTCGAGCTGGCTCGCCGCGCCGAACTCGGGCGTCATCACGTAGAGCGAGGCGTCGGCGAGCGGCACGATGGCCGAGTCGCCCTGGCCGATGCCCGAGGTCTCGGCGATGATCAGATCGAAGCCCGCGACGCGGCACGCGGCGATCGCGTCGCCGAGCGCGGCCGAGATCTCGCGGCCCGCCTCGCGCGTCGCGAGCGAGCGCATGAACACGCGGGCGCGCCCGTGCCAGGGCCCGATCGCGTTCATGCGGATGCGATCGCCGAGCAGCGCGCCGCCCGACTTGCGCCGGGAAGGATCGACCGCGAGCACCGCGATCTGCAGCCGGTCGTCCTGGTCGAGGCGGAAGCGCCGGATCAGCTCGTCGACGAGCGACGACTTGCCCGAGCCGCCCGTACCGGTGACGCCCAGGACGGGCGCCGGACGCTGCTTCGCCTCCGCGTGCAGCCGGTCGCGCAGCGCGCCGGTCGCGCCGCTCTCGAGGACCGTGATCAGACGCGCGAGCGCGCGGCGGTCACCGCGCTTCACCGCGTCGGCGTCCGGCGGCGCGCCCTTCGAGAGATCGGCGTCGCAACGCTCGAGCATGTCGTCGATCATGCCCTGCAGGCCCATGCGCTGGCCGTCCTCGGGCGAGTACACGCGCGCGACGCCGTAGGCCTCGAGCGCGCGCGCCTCCTCGGCGACGATCACGCCGCCGCCGCCGCCGAACACCTTGATGTCGCCGCCGCCGCGCTCGCGCAGCAGGTCGATCATGTATTTGTAGAACTCGAGGTGGCCGCCCTGGTACGAGCTGACGGCGATGCCGTGCACGTCCTCGTGCAGCGCCGCGGTGACGATGTCCTCGACCGAGCGGTTGTGGCCGAGATGGACGACCTCGCAGCCGCTCGCCTGCAGGATGCGGCGCACGATGTTGATGGTCGCGTCGTGGCCGTCGAACAGGGAGGCCGCGGTCACGAACCGGATGCGGTTGCGCGCCCGGTACGGCGCGGCGCGGCGGGTGGCGCTCAGGTCCGTCATGGGACGTCCGTCATGGCAGCTGAGGCTACTTTACGTTAACGTTAACGTCAATCACGGCGCCCCGGCGCCTTTGGCGCTAGTGTAGCGGCGAAAGGAGCCCCGGGCATGAGCATCGTATACGGTTCGGACGCCTTCTCGCCGCGCCAGATCGCCGAGAAGATCGAGGACGGCGGCGTCGCCAAGGCGCGCCTGCCGCTGCTGTCCATGGCGATGCTGGGCGTGCTCGCGGGCGGCTTCATCGGGCTGGGCGGCATCACGAGCACGCTGGTGCTCTCCGACCCCGGCCTCGGGTTCGCGGCCGGGCGCCTTCTCGCGGGGCTGACGTTCTCGCTCGGGCTGGTCCTCGTCGTGGTCGCGGGCGCGGAGCTCTTCACCGGCAACAACCTGCTGGTGATGGCCTGGGCGGACCGGCGCATCACGACGGCCGAGATGCTGCGCAACTGGGCGGTCGTCTACCTCGCCAACGCCGTCGGGGCGGTCGGCCTCGCGCTGATCGTATGGCTCGCGAATCACGGTGCCATGAACGGCGGCGCGGTGGCGCTGCAGTACGCGAAGCTCGCGGCCGCCAAGGCGTCGCTGCCCTTCGCCGAGGCCTTCTTCAAGGGCGTGCTGTGCAACATCCTGGTGTGCCTCGCCGTCTGGATCGCGATGGCGGGCCGCAGCGTCGCCGACAAGGTGCTCGCCATCGTGCTCCCGATCTCGGCCTTCGTCGCCGCCGGGTTCGAGCACAGCGTGGCCAACATGTTCCTGATCCCGGCCGGCATCCTGATGGGCCACGACGCGCACGTCGCGGTACCCGACTGGGCCGGGCTCGCGCGCAACCTCGTGCCGGTCACGCTCGGCAATGTCTTCGGCGGCAGCGTGCTCGTCGCGCTGGTCTACTTCGTCATCTACCGCCGAGGCGCGGAGAAGCAGGCCGCTAAGCGGTAACCTCGCTGCGCGGCGCGGCGCCGACCAGGCGCATCAGGTCCTCCTCGACCAGCGTCTCCTTCGCGAGCAGCGCCTGCGCGCCGTCCTCGAGCGTGCGCCGCCGCTCCTTGAGGATGCCGAGCGCGCGCGAGAACGCCGCGTCGACGATCTCGCGCACGGCGCGGTCGATCTCGCGCGCCGTGTCCTCGGAGAAGCGCCGCTCGGGCGTCACCGCGCCCGGGCCCTGCTCGAGGAAGGCCGGGCGCTCGCCCTCGTAGGTCACGTTGCCGAGCGCCGGGTCCATGCCGTAGCGCATCACCATGCCGCGCGCGATGTCGGTCACCTTGGCGAGGTCGTCGGCCGCGCCGGTGGACAGATGGTCGAAGACGAGGCGCTCGGCGGCGCGCCCGCCGAGGAGCACGGCCATCTTGTTCTCGAGCTCCCCGCGCGTCATGAGGAAGCGGTCCTCGGTCGGCCGCTGGATCGTGTAGCCGAGCGCGCCGACGCCGCGCGGGATGATCGACACCTTGTGCACGGGGTCGGCGCCGTGCAGCGACATCGCGATCAGCGCATGGCCCATCTCGTGGTAGGCGATCACGCGGCGCTCGAAGGGGTTGAGCAATCGGTTCTTCTTCTCCAGGCCGGCGACGATGCGCTCGACCGCGGCGGTGAAGTCGCCGAGCGCGACCGCGTCGGCGCCGCGTCGCGTCGCGAGCAGCGCCGCCTCGTTGACGAGGTTCGCGAGATCGGCGCCGGTGAATCCCGGCGTGAGCGCCGCGATCTTCTCGACGTCGGCGTCGGCCGCGAGCCGCACCTTCTTCAGGTGCACCTGCAGGATCTGCGAGCGGCCCTTCTTGTCGGGACGGTCGACGAGCACCTGGCGGTCGAAGCGTCCCGCGCGCAGCAGCGCCGGGTCGAGGATCTCGGGGCGGTTGGTGGCGGCGAGCACGACCAGCCCCTTGCTCGCGTCGAAGCCGTCGAGCTCGACCAGCAGCTGGTTGAGCGTCTGCTCCTTCTCGTCGTGGCCGCCGACGCCGTAGGCGCCCCGCGCGCGTCCGAGCGCGTCGAGCTCGTCGATGAAGATGATCGCCGGTGCCTTCAGCCGCGCCTGCTCGAAGAGGTCCCGCACGCGCGCGGCGCCGACGCCGACGAACATTTCGACGAACTCGGAGCCACTCAAGCTGAAGAACGGAACCTTTGCTTCGCCCGCCACCGCCCGGGCCAGGAGGGTCTTGCCGGTGCCCGGAGGACCGACCAGCAGAACACCTTTTGGAAT
>DATDMW010000321.1:0-2001 GCA_036518595.1 Burkholderiales bacterium | reverse complement strand
CTCCTGCAGCAGGTTCCATGCGCAGTTCGTGGTCCTCGCTCGAAGTGCCTCCCCTCGCGTCAAGCGCTGATCGGCTGGAACCCCGGGCACCGCTGGATTGAGCGAGTTGCCGCTGATCACGTACCAGAGGTCCACGAACGGCGGGTAGGGCGCGACGTTCATCGCGTCCGTCGAGATGCAGAGGTGGATGCCGCTGTCGTACATGCTCTTGAACCGCGGCGTGCGGCCGCTGCCCAGCGCGCCGCTGCTGCTCGGGGTCATGCCGATGCCGAGAGCCTTGACGCGCGCCAGAGTCGCATCGGTCGGACTCACGCCGTCGTTGCCGGGGTGGGCAATGGACCAGTGCAGCTTCGAGATCGGGTAGATCGTGTTCGCCTGCTCCCACGCGTTGAGCACGGCCCTCTGCGTCGCATCCGTGCTGGCGTGGTTCTCGAAGGTCATCCGGTTCGAGGCCAGGAAGTTCGCGATCGCCTGGTACTGCGCGGCGTCCGGAGCAGGCTGGTCTCCTGGACAGAGCACTTCCTCGCCCACGCCGAGGAAGCGAAGCATCTCGTCGCCGATGAAAGCGAGCGGATGCCGTTGGTCCGAAACGAGCTGGGTCAGCCCGGAGAAGTTGTTCATCACCTTGAAGACGATGCGCGCGTTCAGCCGATCGTCCCGGCGCAGCTGGATCACTGCCTGATGGTCGTGCTGGCCGACGCCGAACTCGAGGCAGCTGCCCGCTGTGTTGAAGGGCTGCTGGTTTCCCTCGGGATCGTTCCAGGCCGTCAGGCCGTTGCTGTTGGCATCGCGGATGAAGTCGACGAGGCAGTTCGCCTGCTCGTCGATCGACAGCTTGTCGAATTGCGCGATGACCGCGGCGCCCGCGGCGGTCTGGCGTGCGCCGGTCAGCCGTCCCGGCGGGGTTCCCGGATCGAGGCCCAGCAACTGGAGTGCGCGCGTGTTCACCTGTGCGCCGGCCGCTCCGGACGCGACGATGAACACGGGATTCGACGGGAGCGCCGCATCGAGCTCGGCAAGCGTGAACATTCCCGGGGAATCAAGCTGCGCGACCGTCCATCCTGCCGTCGTGAAAATCCAGGTGTCGGCCGGAAGCTGCCTGCCCTTGGCCGCATACTTCGCGAGCGCCTCGGCCCGCGTAAACACGTTGTCGAGGCGCACCGTCTGCGTGAAACAGTGGTAGCCGTTGCGCAGACCATGGAGGTGGCCGTCGATGAGGCCGGGAAGCACGCGGCGGCCGTGGAGGTCGATCACCTCCGTGTTGCGCCTGGCGAGTCCGCGTACCCTGCCGCTTCTGCCCGTGGCGATGATCTCGCCGCGGCGGATCGCGATCGCCTCGACGGTCGAGTTCAAGGCGTCGACGGTGGAAATCTTTCCGTTGAGGAGCACGAGATCGGGAGCGTTGCCGTCCTCGTCGTCGCGATCCTCAGCATGGAGAGCCATCGGGGCAAGGCTGAGGGCAGCCGCGAGGAGGATTGCACCGGACCAGCTTCGCCTCTCGAAGACGCGATTCATTTGATCCCTCCTGGATGGTGCGGCTATAGGCACCCGCCCAAAATGAGGTCAAGGCGAGCTTCCCTCCGCGCGGAGGGGTCCGAACGCTCGTGTTTACCCCCGAACACCCTTGACCTTATCGAAAGGCAGAACGTCGATGACGGTCAAGCGGATGGACAACGTCGGCATCCTGGTGGACTCGCTCGATGCCGCCATCTCTTTCTTCGCCGAGCTGGCCCCGGGGCCTCTGGACGACGTTCGATCAATCGACGGCGACGCACCCGCCAAGCAGGTCGATGGCTCCCTCGATGCCCAGGAGCAGCGACCAGCACTCTCGCTTGAGCTCGACCGTATTGGTATTGATTGGCCCCCAATGATTGGCCCGCGTGCGCAGCGCCAGCGCCGACAGCTCGGCGGTGAAGGCCGGACAGCTCTTGCTGAACCGCTGGAAGTCCAGGCCCGGGCCTCCGGGACCGACGAAGTCGGCCCCTTCGTCGACACCGCAAG
>DATDMW010000320.1:0-2446 GCA_036518595.1 Burkholderiales bacterium | reverse complement strand
CCGCTCCCCGAGGCGCGCGAGCAGCTTGTCGTGGATGCCGCCGAACCCGCCGTTGCTCATGACGAGAACGTGGTCGCCCGGCCGCGCGGCGCCTGCGATCGCGTCGATCAGCGCCGAAAGATCGCTCGAGGTGCGCGCCCGCGCGCCCAGCGCAGACAATGCGGCCGCCGGATCCCATCCCAGGCGCGCGGCGTAGCAGAACACCAGATCCGCCTCGATGAGGCTTCCGGGCAGCGCCGCCTTCATGGTGCCCAGCTTCATCGTGTTGGAGCGCGGCTCGAGCACCGCCAGAATGCGCGCGTCGCCGACTTCGCGGCGCAACGCCCCGACGGTCGCCGCGATCGCCGTGGGATGGTGCGCGAAGTCGTCGTAGACCGTGATCCCGGCGGCGGTTCCCCGGATCTCCAGGCGCCGCTTGACGCCGCGGAAGCTCGCGAGCGCCGCGATACTCTGCTGCACCGGAACGGACGCGTGACTCGCGGCGGCGATCGCGGCCAGCGCGTTCAGCCGGTTGTGCGCGCCGAGCAGCGAAAAGGACGCGAGCCTGTCCTCCGCGACGCCCGCGTGGCGAATGCCGCCTGCCTCAGAGATCGTCCAGTCGGCGGTCGCGTTCGCCTCCTCGGCGGCGAAGCGCTCCATCTCGCTCCACAGCCCGCGCGAGAGCACGCGCTCGAGCGCCGCGTCGGCTGCGTTGACGACGAGCCGTCCGTTCCGCGGGATCGTGCGCACGAAATGATGGAACTGCGTCTCGATCGCGGCCAGATCGGGAAAGATGTCGGCGTGATCGTACTCGAGGTTGTTCAGGATGGCGGTGCGCGGCCGATAATGGACGAACTTGGAGCGCTTGTCGCAGAACGCGGTGTCGTACTCGTCGGCCTCGATGACGAAGAACGGCGCGCTCGTGAGCCGGGCCGAGACGGCGAAGTCCACGGGCACGCCGCCGATCAGGAATCCCGGAGCGAGTCCGGCGCGATCGAGGATCCACGCGAGCAGCGCGCTGGTCGTGGTCTTGCCGTGCGTGCCGGCCACCGCCAGCACCCATTTGTCGCGCAGCACGTTTTCGGCGAGCCATTGTGGCCCGGAGGTGTACGGCCGACCGGCGTCGAGAATCGCCTCGAGCAGCGCATTGCCGCGCGAGATCGCGTTGCCGACGACGAAGACGTCCGCGCTCCGCGCGACGCCGTCGAGCTGCCCCGCGTCGTAGCCTTCGGTGAGCGCGATTCCAAGCGCGGCGAGCTGCGTGCTCATCGGCGGATAGACGTTGGCGTCGCAGCCGGTCACGGTATGGCCGGCCGAGCGCGCGAGCGCGGCCAGACCGCCCATGAAGGTCCCGCAGATGCCAAGAACGTGCAGATGCATCGCCTCAGCGACCCTTCAGCGCCACTGCGCGCTCGTACGCGGTCTCGAGCGACCGCGCGTAGCGGTCGAGGTCGGCGAGGCCGGAAGCCGGGAGCCTCGAAGCGATCACAGCCGAGATGCGCGCTCGCCAGCCGCGATCCTGCGCGAGGCGGCAGGCGACCCCGACGTACTCCTCGTCGCTCTTCGCCGCGGTGTCGGTTACGCCGAGGTGCGCGAGCAGGCTCCAGGTCATCCGCTCGGCGGCGCGCTCGCCCACGCGAGTGACCACCGGCACCGCCATGTCGAGCGCCGCCGCGGTCGTGTCGCCGCCCGTGTACGGCAGCGTGTCGAGCACGACGTCGACGAGCGTGTAGCGCGCGCGATCGGCGGCCTCGTCCATCGTCCAGGGAACGAATACGATCCGGGCGCGATCGATGCCGAAGCTTTCGAGCCGCCGCACGAAGAGCGCGCGCGCTTCGTCCCGGTGCGGCGAAAACGCGAGCACGCTGCCCGGGACGCGGTCGAGGATCGTGCGCCAGAGGCGAAGGCAGCGCGGCGAGAGCTTGGCGAGGCTCACGAACGTCCCGAAGACGACGGTCTCCGGCGCGAGCCCGAGCGCCTCGCGCGTCGTCGGCGGCGCGGCCGCGGGGGGTACGCGCCGGACCGGCAGCACGCAGCCTTCGAGCAGGAGCGGCGTCTCAATCTGATACTGCGCCGCGTCCGGGAGATCGACTTCCGCGTCGGTGAGCTTGAAGTCCACCTGACGCAGGCCGATCGCGCCGTGCGCGCCGAGATGCGTCGCGATCACAGGGGCCGGCTTGTAGAGCAGGATCCCGGGCCTGGAGGAGCCGGAGTGCGCCATCAGGTCGATCAGGACGTCGAGCTCGTCGTCCGCGATCGCGCGCGCAGCGCCCCGATGATCGAGATCGTCGAGTCTGCGGAAGCCTGCGCAGGCGCTCCGAAAACGCTCCGTCATCGCGTCCTCGACCTCCCGCGGCGCCAGCGAGTACGCGTGCACCGATACGCGCGCCGGATCGTGGCGCCCGATCACGTCGA
Organism: Burkholderiales bacterium; assembly: GCA_036518595.1. Lineage (GTDB taxonomy): Bacteria > Pseudomonadota > Gammaproteobacteria > Burkholderiales > SG8-39 > VBDM01. The sequence continues at coordinate 52 of DATDMW010000320.1, read as the reverse complement.
GCATGAGCCGGCCCATGACGTGGTCGCGGAAATCCGCCGAGAGATAGCCCAC
>DATDMW010000319.1:0-2037 GCA_036518595.1 Burkholderiales bacterium | reverse complement strand
CGGGAAGCGCGCGTTGCGGCGTCGTCGGAGTGCGCGCAGGACAATCATTGTCGCGAGGCCAACCACAATGAGCGCGAGAACCGGGTGCATTCCGCCGATCCAACGGTGCTCGTTTGCGAGAGCTACCTGCACCGTTCCGATCACCGCGAGCAGCAACGACAGGACGGTATCGACCCACGGAAGCCAGGCGGCGAGCGCGGCGACGAACACCAGCATCTCGAAGCCGTGGACCGTCCAGCCCGCCGTCTTGTGGGCGTCGAGTGCGCCCTGGCCTGCGCCGAAGATGTAGGCGCCGATCAGGTAGACCTGCACGAACACGCCGGCGACGACCGCGAGCGCGAGGATTAGGTGCACCCACCGCCCGCCGACCCGGAACCCGCGGAGCGCTCCGGATCTGCGCGACCGCCGCTTCGGCGCCAGCTCGATCGGGGCGGCCGCCTCGCTCATGCTGCTTGCTCCTGCACGGCGAACACCGGCCTTTCCTCGGACTCGGGCGTCGGCTGCGTGTGGAGCGCGACTCCAAGCGCGAGCAGGCAGAGGCCGTAGATCGCGACACCGGTCGGGAGAGCCTTGGTGACGTTCAGGCCGAGGAGCGCAAAGGACACGATGCCGGTGGTCAGCGGCGTGAAGCGGCGCCAGCCCTGCCAGAGCCGTGCGCGCACGGTCGCGATTCCGGCCGCGAGGAAGCCAACCGCCGTTAGCAGGATGGCGAGGGCGAAGACCCCGCCCACGATCACTGCGCCGGTGTCGTCGGTGCGCTGATCGCGAGTCAGGATTGACGCGATCTCGCCGACGAAGAGCAGCGCGGTGCCAACGAGCGCGAGCGCGGTGCCGAGGCGCGCGCTGCGACTGTGGCCTGCAACGCCACTCCGCGCGAACCCGAGCACACCGACGAAGACGAGGACGTGCAAGGACGCCCAGAGGATCGAGACGGGAACGAGCGCGCCGCTCGACCAGGGATAGCTCCACCTGTGATCGGAGACGGTTGTCGCCGGCTGAACGATTCCCTGGACGACGATGCCGCCGAGCGTGGTCGCCGCGGCGCCGACGATGCAGGTGATACCTGCAGTGCGCAGAGACTTCGTGTCGTGTCTTGCCATGTCGCCCTCCTCCGTGTCATTGGGCTGATCTCTTGGCTGCCACGCTAGGAACACGGAGTCGCCGCGTCATCTGCGGCAGCGCGTGACTTACCTCAGCGCTAGTGCGTATTTGCGCGGCAGTACCAGCGCGCTGGCCAAGGCGCGCGGCGGAGGAGACAATGTCGGCGTGGACGAGCTTGCGTCGGGGCATGCCGCGGCGCGTGGCGATCGCGGGGAGAGCGCCGCATCGGCTCAGGACGGGCGGGCCGCAAGGGGCGGCCGGCTGACAGCGCGTCGGGTCGCGACGCTCAGCTGGGTCCTCTGCCTCGTGATCGCCCTTGCGACGCTCCCCTTGCTGGCAATCGGTCCGGGGCGCGTGCTTCCGAGCGACATCTTCTCCGGGGTCGGCGGGGTCTCGTTCCTCGTACTCGCCATGACGTTCGCCTCCGTTGGCGCGCTCGTCGCTCGGCGGGTTCCCGAGAACAAGATCGGCTGGATCTTCCTGCTCACCGGCTTCGCCAACAGCGTCCAGCTGCTCAGCTGGCAATACGCCGATGTCGGCCTGCACGCGACCGACCGCCTGCCTGGCGCGACCGCGGCGGCCGTGTTCAACACCCTGATCAGCGAGGCGACTGCGGGATTGCTCGGTCTCTCGCTTCTCCTTTTCCCAGGCGGGCGGCTCCCGTCGCGGCGCTGGCAGCCGGCGCTCGTGAGCTTCCTGGTCGGGATGGCACTGCTCGTGCTGGCAGGGGCGCTGCGTCCCGGGCGCTACGCCGAGCCGTTCGCGAAGGTGTCGAACCCGTTGGGCCTCGCGGGCGCGCGCGGAGTCATCGAGGGAGTCGACTTCGCTGGCTGGCTGTTCGTAATCGCCGGGATCGGGCTCGGGGCAGCGGCGATGGTGGTGCGCCTGCGACGAGCGGGAGGCATCGAGCGTCAGCAGCTCAAGATCGTGCTCGCC
>DATDMW010000318.1:0-10167 GCA_036518595.1 Burkholderiales bacterium | reverse complement strand
GTCGGGGATGAGCGGAAGCCCCTGCACCGCGCGACGCATCGCCAGCAGGCTCGCGCGCAGGATGTTCAGCCGGTCGATCTCCTCGACCGTCGCATACGCCACGCACCAGCCGATCGCCGCCTCGCGGATCACGCCGGCCATCCGCTCGCGCTCGCCGCTCGCCAGGACCTTGGAGTCGTGGATGCCCCGCGGGACCCGGCGACGCGGGTCGAAGACCACCGCCGCGGCGTAGACGGGACCGGCGAGCGGGCCGCGGCCCGCCTCGTCTATGCCGCAGACGAGGCGCGGGCGAGCCACGGGGAAAGCGCTTCGGCCACGATCGCGGCGGAGTCGCGCCGCAGCAGCTCGTGCAGGCGGGCGAGCCGCTCGGGCAGGCGCCTCGCGACCACGGGATCGGCGAGCGCGTTGAGCAGCGCCTGCGCGAGGTTCTCCGGCGTCGCTTCGTCCTGGATCAGCTCGGGGACGATGAACTCCCCGGCGATGATGTTGGGCAGCCCGATCCAGGGCTGGTACGCCATGCGCGACATGATGCGGTGCGTGCTCTTCGCCATCTTGTACGCGATCACCATCGGCTTGCGGTACAGCGCCGCCTCGAGCGTCGCGGTGCCGCTCGCGACCAGCACGGCGTGCGCGGCCGCGATCGCCTCGCGTGCGTGCCCGAACAGGATCGTGAGCGGGAGCTCGGGATTGCCGGCATCGTACATCGCCTGCTCGAAGATGGCGCGGGTCTCGCGGCTCACCAGCGGCACGAGAAAGTGCGCCGCCGGGAGCTGCTCGGCGATGCACATCGCCGCGCGCACGAAAGCCGGGGCCATGTAGCGCACCTCGGACTGCCGGCTGCCCGGCATCAGGACGACGATCCTGCGTGTCGGAGGCAGCTTGAGCTGCTCGCGCGCGAGCTCGACGTCGTACTCCATCGGGATCTGCTCGGCGAGCGGATGGCCGACGTAGGTCACGGGGACGCCGGCCGCGCGGTAGATCTCCTCCTCGAAGGGAAACAGCACCAGCATCCGGCTCACCGCGCGCGCGATCGTCCGGACGCGCTTGCCGCGCCATGCCCACACCGAGGGGCTGACGTAATGCGCCGTCGGGATTCCGGCCGCCTTGAGACGGCGCTCGAGCCCCAGGTTGAAGTCCGGCGCGTCGACGCCGACGAACAGCGCCGGGCGCGCCGCGATCAGCCGGCGCCCGAGCGCGCGCCGCATCATCGCGAGGCCCGGGTAATGGCGCAGCACCTCGGCGTAGCCCCGCACCGCGAGGCGCTCCATCGGATACCAGGAGTCGAAGCCGAGGCCTTCCATCCTCGGCCCGCCGATGCCGGCGAAGCGCAGCCCGGGAAAGCGCTTGCGCAGCGCCGTCATCAGGTGCGCTCCGAGGAAGTCGCCGGAGGCCTCGCCGGCGACCATGGCGACGAGCGGCTGCCCTCCCGCGGCCATCATCTAGCGCGTGATGCCGCGCCGGGACGCGGCGAGGAACTCGACCATCGGCGCGATCTCGGGCGACGCCTCGGCCATCTTCTGCAGCTCGGCGCGCGCCTCCTCCAGCTTCAGCCCCTCGCGGTACAGCGTGCGGTAGGCCGATTTGATGCGCGCGATCGACTCGGGGGAGAACTTGCGCCGCTTCAGGCCCTCGCTGTTGATCCCGTGCGGCTGCGCCGTGTTCCCGGCGGCCATCACGTACGGCGGCAGGTCGAGCAGCAGGACCGTCGCGATGGCCGTCATCGAATGCGCGCCGATCGAGACGAACTGGTGCACCATCGTGTAGCCGCCGAGGATCGCCCAGTCGCCGACGCGCACGTGGCCGGCGAGCGCCGCGTTGTTGGCGAAGATGGTGTTGCTGCCGACGTCGCAGTCGTGCGCGATGTGGACGTAGGCCATGATCCAGTTGTCGCTGCCGATGCGCGTGACGCCCGCGTCCTGCACGGTGCCGGTGTTGAAGGTGCAGAACTCGCGGATGGTGTTGCGGTCGCCGATCTCGAGCCGCGTCGGCTCGCCGGCGTACTTCTTGTCCTGCGGCGCTCCGCCGAGCGCGCTGTGCGAGAAGATGCGGTTGCCCGCGCCGATGCGCGTGTGCCCCTCGATGACGACGTGCGAGCCGATCGACGTGCCCTCCCCGATCTCGACATGCTCGCCGATGAGGCTGTAGGCGCCGACGGTGGTCCGGGGTCCGAGCGTCGCGCCCGGGTGCACGACCGCCGTCGGGTGGATCACAGGTCCCGGTTCGTGCACATCAACCTGCCTTCGGCCACCAGCTGGTCGCCGACGCGCGCCTGGCCCGTGTACTTCCAGATGCCGCGCACGTTGCGCTCGATCGAGACGTCGAGGAGCAGCTGGTCGCCCGGGAACACCGGTTTCTTGAAGCGCGCCTCGTCGATGCCGACGAAGTAATAGACCGAGTCGGGCCTGGGCTTGGAGCCGAGCGTCTTGAACGTCAGGATCGCCGACGCCTGCGCCATCGCCTCGATGACCAGCACGCCCGGGAACACCGGGTGCTGCGGGAAGTGGCCGGGGAAGAACGGCTCGTTGAAGGTCACGTTCTTGAGCGCGAGGATGCGCTTGCCCGGCTCGAGCTCCAGGACCCTGTCGACCAGCAGCATCGGATACCGGTGCGGCAAGTACTCGAGAACCTCGTGAATGCTCATTGCGCTCATTTCTTCTTCCCTCGCTTCCGTTCCGTCAGCCGCCGCTCGAGCTCACGCACTCTTTCGGCCAGCTCGTCGAGCCGGCGCAGGTGCGCGGCGATGCGCGCCCATTCCTTGTTCTCCGCGATCGGGAAGATGCCCGTGTACGTCCCGGGCCGCCGGATCGACTTCGCCACCAGCGTGCCGGCCGAGATGTTCACATGGTCGGCGATCTCGAGGTGCCCGAGGATCATGCCGGCCCCGCCCACCGTGCAGTGCCGCCCGATGCGCGCGCTGCCCGCGACGCCGACGCAGCCCGCCATCGCGGTGTGCGCGCCGACGCGCACGTTGTGCCCGATCTGGATCTGGTTGTCCAGCTTCACGCCGTCCTCGATGACCGTGTCCTCGAGCGCGCCGCGGTCGATCGTCGTGTTGGCGCCGATCTCGACGTCGTCGCCGATCACGACGGCGCCCACCTGCGGGATCTTGGTCCAGCGCTCGCCGTCGCGCGCCATGCCGAAGCCGTCGGCGCCGATCACCGCGCCCGAGTGCACGATCGTGCGGCGCCCGATGCGGCAGCCGGCATAGACCGACACGAGCGCGTTCAGGCGCGAGTCGTCGCCGACCTCGACGCGTGCGCAGACATGGCAGCCGGGTCCCACCACGACCCGCTCGCCGAGGCGCGCGCGCGACCCGATGTACGCGCCCGGCCCGACCGACGCCGAGGCCGGCACCGTGGCGTCGGCCTCCACCACCGCCGAGGGGTGCACGCCGGCGCTCACCGCGTCGGCCGGCGCGAACAGCTGCGCGACGCGCGCGAAGTACAGATAGGGATCGTCGCAGACGATGCGCGGAAGAGGCGTCGCATCGCGTTCGGCGCGCCCGAGCACCACGGCGGCGGCGCGGGTCTCGCGCAGCTGCGGTCGATACTTGGCTTGCGCCAGAAACGACAGGTCCTCGGGGCCGGCCACTTGCAGCGGCGCGACGCGCTGCACCGTGATGTCGGGATCGCCGATCAGCTCGCCGCCCACGCGGGCGACGATGTCGGAGAGCCGCAGTGCGGCCACTACTTCGCGGCGGCCGGCCGGCTGTCGTCCAGCGCCTTGATCACCTTGTCGGTGATATCGATGCGGGGATTCGCCCAGACCGCTTCCTGGAAGATGATGTCGTACTTCTCGGTTTCCGCGATCTGCCGGATCGCCTTGTTGGCGCGGTCGACCACGCCGGCGAGCTCGTCGTTGCGGCGGGTATTGAGGTCTTCGCGGAACTCGCGCTGCTTGCGCTGGAACTCGCGGTTGAGGTCGTTCAGCTCGCGCTCGCGCTTCTGGCGGTCCGCGTCCGACATGGTGACGCCGTTCTTCTCGAGATTCTCCTGCTGCTTCTTCAGCTGCTCGGACATCTTGCCGAGCTCCTGGTCGCGCTTCGAGAACTCCGCTTCGATCTTCTTCTGCGCGCGCTGCGCAACCGGCGCGTCGTGCAGGATCCGGTCGAGGCTGACGAAGCCGATCTTCGCCTGCGCGAAAACGGGGCCGCTGACGAGCAGGCCCGACAGCAGGATCAGGGTCGCGGAATGACGCATCAGGTGCCCTCCTTCCACGGGCGGCCGCTTCGATCTCGAGACCTCTCGAGACGTCGGATTATACCGGGGCGTCAGAAGATTGTGCCAAGCTGAAACTGGAAGCGCTGAATGTGATCGTCGGGCTGATCGTGGAGAGGCCAGGCCATGCTGAACTTCAGCGGCCCCAGGGGCGAGTTCCACGCGAACGAGAAGCCGGTCGAGTAGCGCCAGGTGTTGAACTTGACCGGCTCGTCCTCCCCGTACACCTGGCCGCCGTCGACGAAATATCCCAGCCGCATCGAGCGGTCCTTGCCGGTGCCGGGGAACGGGAACAGCAGCTCGGCCGAGGCATTGGTTTTCTTCGAGCCCCCGAGCGAGCTGCCGTCGACGTCGCGCGGGCCGAGCGACGCCGCGCGGTATCCGCGCACGTCGCCGACGCCGCCGAGATAGAAGTTCTTGAAGAACGGCAGCGGCTTTCCGCCGTACCCGTGCGCGGCGCCGACGACGCCGTTCAGCATGAGCGTGACGTCGCGCGTGATCGGGAAGAACGACTGGTTCTGGTACGTCGTCTTCCAGTACTCCAGGTCTCCGGGCGAGGTCGCGACCTCCACGTTGCCGCGCTGGATACGGCCGCGCGTCGGCCAGATCGCGCTGTCGCGGGTGTCGCGAACCCAGCCTGCGGTCTCGATCACCGCGCTGTACTCGTCGCCGAACTCGCTCTCGAAGTTGAGGAAGCGCTGCGGGCTCAGGACGGGGTCCAGCTGCAGCTTCGTCTGCTCGTACGCCACGCCGAAGAACAGCGTGTCGTACTCGGTGAACGGCACGCCGAAGCGCAGGCCGCCGCCCAGGGTCGTGGTCTTGTAGTTGCCGATCCCGAGCGTCGTCGCGTCGATCGCGCGCCGGTAGACGTCGAAGCCGCGGCTGACGCCGTCGATGGTCCAGTAGGGATCGGTGAATGACATCGAGACGGTCTTGTTCACCGTGCCGGTGTTGGCCTGGAACGAGAAGGTGTTCCCGGTGCCGAAGATGTTGCTCTGCGAGATCGAGCCCTGGAAGATGAGCCTGTCCACGCTCGAGAACCCGACGCCGACGAGCAGCGCGCCGGTCGGGCGCTCCTTCACGCGCACCGTGACGTCGACCTGGTCGGTGGTGCCCGCGACCGCCGGGGTCTCGACCTCGACCTCGCTGAAGTAGCCGGTCTTGTCGATGCGCTGCTTCGACAGCTGCAGCTTCTGCGCGTCGTAGAACGAGCCCTCGAGCTGGCGCATCTCGCGCCGGATCACCTCGTCGCGCGTGCGGGTGTTGCCGACGATGTTGATGCGTCGGACGTATACGCGCCGGCCCGGATCGACGAAGATGGTGAACGCGACGGTGCGCTTGTCCTTGTCGATCGCGGGCACCGCGTTGGCGTTGGCGAAGGCGTAGCCCTCGTTCCCGAGGCGCTCGGTGATCGCCTTGGTCGAATCGTTCAGCTTCTCGCGCGAGAACGGCTCGCCCGGCTTCACCGTGACCAGCTTGCGCAGCTCGGCCTCGGGCAGCAGCAGGTCGCCGCCGAGCTTCACGTCCGTGACGGTGTAGACCTCGCCTTCGGTGACGTTGACCGTGATATAGATGTCGCGCTTGTCCGGCGTGATCGAGACCTGCGTGGAATCGATGTTGAAGTCGACGAAGCCGCGGTTCAGGTAGTACGAGCGCAGCGACTCGAGATCGCCCTGGAGCTTCTGGCGCGAGTACTGGTCGTTCTTGGTGTACCAGGTCATCAGGCCCGGCGTCGTCAGCACCATCTGGTCGAGCAGCTCCTTCTCGCTGAAGGCCTTGTTGCCGACGATGTTGATCTTCCTGATCTTGGCGACCTCGCCCTCGTCGATGCTGAACGTGACCGCGACGCGGTTGCGGTCGAGCGGCGTCGCCGTGGTCGTGACCTGCACGCCGTATTTGCCGCGGCCGAGGTACTGGCGCTTGAGCTCCTGCTCCGCCTGCTCGAGCATCGCGCGGTCGAAGATGCGGCCCTCCTGGAACCCGACCTCGCGCAGGCTCTTCTTCACCGCGTCCTTGTCGAACTCCTTCATCCCGGAGAACTCGATCGACGCGATCGCGGGACGCTCGTCGACGCTGACGACGAGGACGTTCCCCTGCACGTCCAGGCGCACGTCGCGGAAAAAGCCGGTGCCGAACAGCGCGCGGATCGCCTGCGCGGCCTTCTCGTCGGTCATCTGCTCGCCGACCTTGACGGGAAGATAGCTGAAGATCGTGCCCGCCTCGATGCGCTGGATGCCCTCGATGCGGATGTCGCGGATCGTGAAAGGCTCGAATGCCCACGCCGCGCGCGCGAGCAGCGTCGTGAACAGCGCCGCGACGAACGCGGCCCGCAGCAGCAACATCCTCATGGAGCGGCGCCTGCTATCCCGCGAGCTGGCGGTTGATGTCGTTGTAGAGCGCGAAGACCATCAGGAAGAGGAGCACGGTGAGGCCGAATCTCTGGCCCAGCTCCATCGCGCGCTCCGATACGGGGCTCCCCTTGAGCAGTTCGACGAGATAGTACAGCAAGTGTCCGCCGTCCAACAGCGGGATCGGCAGCAGGTTCAGCACGCCGAGGCTGATGCTGATCAGCGCGAGGAACACGACGTACGCGCCGAACCCCTGGCGCGCGGACTGGCCGGCGTAATCCGCGATCGTGACCGGACCGCTCAGGTTCTTCCACGAGACCTTGCCGGTGATCATCTTCCCCAGCATGCTGAGGCTGAACACCGAGGTCTCCCAGGTGCGGTCGAGCGACTTCGACAGAGCCGTGATCGGACCGTATGACACGCGCGCGAAAAGGCCCTTCAGCGCCTCGGGATCGACCTTCGGCCCGGCGCCGATCCGGCCGAGGGCGCGCCCGTTTTGCTGGAGCGCGTCGGGCCTGACGGTGAGCTCGATCGTGTCCGCGCCGCGCAGGACGCGCAGGCGCAGGGCTTTGCCGGGGGAGGCGCGCACGACCGGCACGAGCTCGTCCCAGCGACGGATCTCGCGGCCGTCGACGGCGGCGACCCGGTCGCCCTGGCGCAGCCCCGCCGCGTCGGCCGGGCTCTTCGGCTCGATCGAGTCGATGACGGGCGGCACGTCGGGCCGGGTCATCCACAGGGACAGCCCGATGCGCGTCAACGGATCGCCGTCGAGATCGTCGATGTCGAAGCGGCCGAGATCGAAGGTGCGCTGGTTGGCATTGCGCTCGCGGTCGATCGTCTCGACGCGGACCGGCTGGCGGTCGATGGCGAGCTGCAGCAGGCGCCAGCGCAGGTCCTGCCAGCTCGACACCGGCTCGCCTTCGACGGCGACGATGGTCTCGCCCGACTTCAGGCCGCTCGCGGCCGCGATCGACCCCGGCTCGGGCGCGGCAACGATCGGCTTCACCTCCTGCACGCCGTGCAGGAACAGCCCCCAGTAGATCACGATCGCGAGCACGAAGTTCGCGAGCGGCCCCGCGATCACGATGAGGATCCGCCGCCACACGCTCATGCGGTTGAACGCGCGGTGCAGCTCGTGCGGCGCGACCGGCCCCTCGCGCTCGTCGAGCATCTTCACGTAGCCGCCGAAGGGCAGCGCCGCGATCACCCACTCGGTGCGGTCCGGGCCGGCGCGGCGCGTCCAGAGCGGCTTGCCGAATCCGACCGAGAAGCGCAGGACCTTGACGCCGCAGATGCGCGCGACCAGGTAATGACCGTACTCATGAATGACGATGAGGACGCCCAGCGCGACGATGAAGGCGGCGATCGTGAAGAGCAGGCTCATGCGGCGTTGGAGTACGAGCGATGGACGATCTGGTCTGCGTGGGCGCGCGCCGCGGCGTCCGCGGCGAGCACGTCCTGCAGTGTAGCGAGAGGCGCGAGCGCTGTCGACCCGAGCGTCTCCTCGATGACGGCGGTCATCCCGAGAAACGAGAGGCGCCGCTCCAGGAAGGCCGCGACCGCGACCTCGTTGGCGGCGTTCAGCACCGCCGGCGCGGTGCCGCCGGCGCGCAGCGCCTGGTACGCGAGGCGCAGCGCCGGGAAGCGCTCCAGGTCGGGTTGCTCGAAGCCGAGCTGGCCGATGCGCGCCAGGTCGAGCGGCTCGACGCCCGCGTCGATGCGGTCCGGAAAGGCCAGCGCCTGCGCGATCGGGGTGCGCATGTCGGGATTGCCGAGCTGCGCGATCACCGATCCGTCGGCGTACTCGACCATGGAATGGACGACGCTCTGCGGGTGGATCACCACCTCGATCTGCTCGGGTGCGGCGCCGAACAGCCAGTGCGCTTCGATCACCTCGAGCCCCTTGTTCATCATCGTCGCCGAATCGACCGAGATCTTGCGGCCCATGCTCCAGTTCGGGTGGGCGCACGCCTCGTCGGGCGTGACGCGCTGCAGCTCGGCGCGCGCCCGCCGGCGGAACGGCCCGCCCGACGCGGTGAGCACGATGCGGCGGATCCCCTTCTGCGCGAGGCCGTCCGACGCGAACGGCGGCAGGCACTGGAACACCGCGTTGTGCTCGCTGTCGACCGGCAGCAGCGTCGCCCCGTGGCGGCGCACCGTCTCCATGAAGATCGGGCCGGCGCACACCAGCGCCTCCTTGTTCGCGAGCAGCAGCTTCTTGCCGGCTGCCGCGGCCGCGAGCGTCGCGCGCAGGCCGGCGGCGCCGACGATGGCCGCGATCACCGTGTCGACCTCCGCGCCCTCGGCGAGAGCGGCCAGCCCGTCCGCGCCGGCCGCGACCTGGGTCGGCACGCCGGCCTCGCGCAGCCGGCGCTCGAGCTCGGGCGCGAGGCGCGCGTCGGCGATGCCGGCCCACGCGGGACGGTGCTTGGCGCACAGCGCGGCGAGCGCGTCGACGCGCCGGTTCGCGGTGAGCGCCCAGGCGCGGAAGCGCTCGGGATGCCGGGCGATCACGTCGAGCGCGCTCGCGCCGATGGATCCGGTCGCGCCGAGGATCGCGATGTTCTGCGTCTTCATGCCGCCTGGAACGCCGAGAAGATGAGCGCGGCGACCGGGAGCGCGGCGGTCTGCGCATCGATGCGGTCGAGCCAGCCGCCGTGCCCCGGCAGGAGGTTGCCGCTGTCCTTGACGCCCGCGGCGCGCTTCATCTGCGACTCGAACAGGTCGCCGACGACGCCCGCGGCCGCGATGGCGAGCAGCATGAGGATCCAGCTCCAGAACAGCGAGGCGCGCGGGGCGATGAGCCCGGAGCGCATGAACCCCCAGCCGGTGAGCGCCCCGTACACGGCGACGGCGACGAGCGCTCCATAGACGCCCTCCCAGGTCTTGCCGGGGCTGACCTCGGGCGCGAGCTTGCGCCGCCCGAAGCGGCGGCCGGCGAAGAGCGCGGCCGTGTCGGAGATCCAGATCGACATCATCAGAGCGAGCAAGGCGAGCGGACCTCCGTCGTCGCGCAGCAGGACGAGGGCGAGGAAGGCAGGGACCAGCACCACGACTCCGGCCGCGAGGGGCGCGCCCGGTCCGCCGAAGGCGGGGCGGCGCCACAGCCACCAGGGCGCCACGATCACCCAGAACACCGCCGCCACATAGTACGCCCAGCGCGTGGAAACCGGATCGGGGTCATAGGCCAGCCAGAGCAGCGCGATCACGAGCGCCATGGTGTAGATCGCGCGCGCGGCGGCACCGAGCCGCGCGAGGCCGCCCCATTCCCAGGCGCCCTGCGCCAGCATGATCGCCGCGAGCACGAGCCATCCGGTCCGCGGCAGGAAGAAGAGCGCGGCGACGACCACCGCGATGAGCGCGGCCGCGGTCAGGATCCGCGTGGTCATCATGGCGAGCCCGCGGCTCCGCGGTGCGGCGCGGAGCCTACGCGATTCTCCGGCGCCCGTCGGCCGCGCCTTCCGCCAGCTGCTCGCTGGTCCGGCCGAACCGGCGCTCGCGCTCGCCGTACCAGGCGATCGCCCGGTCGAGCTCGCGCGCGTCGAAATCGGGCCACAGCGTGGGCGTGAAGTAGAGCTCGGTGTACGCGAGCTGCCAGAGGA
>DATDMW010000317.1:0-14279 GCA_036518595.1 Burkholderiales bacterium | reverse complement strand
GCCGAGCAGCTCGCGCAGCCGTGCCTGGGCGTCGTCCCAGGCGCGCGGCTTGGACGGATCGGCGAATACGACGAGGTACAGCTTGCCGGTGAGGTTGTCGACGACGGCGAGCTCCTCCGACACGAGCAGCAGCATGTCGGGACAGCCGAGCGGATCGCGCTTGAGCCAGCCGCCCGAGAGCTTCGGCTCGATCCAGCGCACGGTGTCGTAGCCGAAATAGCCGACCAGCCCGCCGCAGAAGCGCGGCAACCCGGGCGGCTCCGCGATCTTGTATCGCGACAGGAACTCGCGCACGAACTGCAGCGGATCTCCGGACTGCGAGCGCTCGGTGACCGCGTCGCCGTGCATGACGGTGACCAGGCGCCCGACCGCGCGGATGCGGATCGGCGTCGCGAGCCCGATGAACGAATAGCGGCCGAACCGCTCGCCGCCGACGACCGACTCGAGCAGGTAGGTGTTCGAGCGGTTGGCGAGCTTGAGGTAGATCGAGAGCGGGGTGTCGAGGTCCGCGAAGGTTTCGGCGACGACGGGAACGCGGTTGTAGCCCTGCGCGGCGAGCTGCTTGAACTTCTCTTCGGTCATCGACGGCTCCACGAAAACATTTCCGGGACCTGCGGGGTGCGCGTCGCGACGACGCGCGCGAGCGCGATCAGCGGCGCCACCAGCGCCAGGCGCGTCCCTGCATTCTCGTTCCGGTGTTCCCGTAGAGCACGACCGAGTGCCTTGAATTTCCGAGAGAACTCACTTTACAACGGCGCCCCGACCGTTGTCCAGGGCGCCTAGAAAACCTTGCCAGGGTTCATGATCCCGAGCGGATCGATCGCGCGCTTGACGGCGCGCATCAGGTCGAGCTCGAGCGGCGTCTTGTAGCGCGCGAGCTCTTCGCGCTTGAGCCGCCCGATGCCGTGCTCGGCGCTGATCGAGCCGCGGAAGCGCGCGACGCTGTCGTGCACGACGCGGTTCACCGCGTCCAGGTTGCCCATGAACGTCTCGGCGCTGACGCCCGGCGGCGGCGAGAGGTTGTAGTGCAGGTTGCCATCGCAGAGATGCCCGAACACGATGAGCCGCGAGCCGGGGAAGGCGCGGGCAAGCTCCGCGCCGGTCGCGGCGGCAAACGCGGGGATGCTCGAGACCGGCACCGAAACGTCGTGCTTGATGTTCGGACCTTCGCGCGCCTGCGCCTCGGAGATGTTTTCGCGCAGCGCCCACAGTGCGCGCGCCTGCGACTCGCTCTGCGCGACCACGGCGTCCAGGACGCTGCCCTTCTCCATCGCTTCGGCGAGCGCCGCTTCGAGCGCCGCGTCCGCGCCCGCGCCGGAATCGGAAACTTCGAGAAGGGCATACTGCGGGTAAGGCGAGCGGAACGGCGCCGACGTGCCCGGGAAGTGCGCGAGCACGAGCTCGAGGCACGCGTGCGAGAAGATCTCGAAGGCCGTGAGCCGCTCGCCGCAATGCGACTGCGCCGTCCCGAGCAGCGCGAGCGAGCGCTCGGCGTCCGGCAGCGCCACCACCGCGGTCGCCTGGGAGCGAGGCAACGGGAAGAGCTTCACGACCGCCGCGGTGATCACGCCGAGCGTGCCTTCGGCGCCGATGAACAGCTGCTTGAGATCGTAGCCGGTGTTGTCCTTGCGCAGTGCGCGCAACCCGTCCCACACCTCACCCGAGGGCAGGACCACCTCCAGCCCGAGCACGAGATCGCGCGCGTTCCCATAGCGCAGGACGCCCGTGCCGCCGGCGTTGGTCGAGAGGTTGCCCCCGAGCTCGCAGCTGCCCTGCGCCGCAAGGGTCAGGGGGAAGAGGCGATTCGCGCCGCGCGCGGCGTCGTGCAGCGACGCCAGCACGCAGCCCGCCTCGGCGGTCATGGCGTTGTTCGCCGCGTCGATGCTCCGGACGCGATTGAGTCGCGACACGTTCAGTACGACCTGAGTGCCGCTGCCGTCGGGCGTCGCCGCGCCGCAAAGGCTCGTGTTCCCGGCCTGCGGCACGACCGCCGCGCGCGCCTCGGCGCAGGCGCGCACGACAGCCGCGACTTCCGCGGTGGACGCCGGCTTCACGACGGCGAGCGGCCGACCGGAGTAGCGCCGGCGCCAGTCGATCGCGTAAGGCGCCCAGTCGGCCGGGGCGGCGAGCACCGCGGCGTCGCCGATCTCCCGGCGCAGACGCTCGAGCAGCTCGGCCATCCGCTAAGCCGCCGTCTGCAGCGCCTCGCGCATCTTCGCGATCGTCGCGCGGTAGTCGCCCGATCCGAAGATAGCCGAGCCCGCGACGAAGGTGTCGGCTCCCGCGCGCGCGACCGCGGCGATGTTGTCGACCTTGATGCCGCCGTCGACCTCAAGCAGGATCGCCCGACCGCTCGCCTGAGACGCTTCGTCGATGCGCCGGCGCGCGGCGCGCAGCTTCTCGAGCGTCTGCGGGATGAATTCCTGTCCGCCGAATCCGGGATTCACCGACATGAGGAGGACGAGGTCCAGCTTGTGCAGAACGTGGTCCAGCACCACGAGCGGCGTCGCGGGATTGAGCACCAGCCCGGCCTTGCAGCCCGAATCGTGGATCAGGCCGACGGTGCGGTCGACGTGCTCGCTCGCCTCGGGATGGAAGCTGATGATATTGGCGCCCGCCTTCGCGAAATCGGACACCAGGCGATCCACGGGCTTCACCATGAGGTGCACGTCGATGTCCGCCTGCGTCAGCGGACGGATCGCCCGGCACACGAGCGGGCCGACGGTGAGATTGGGCACGTAATGGTTGTCCATCACGTCGAAATGGATCATGTCGGCGCCCGCCGACACCACCGTCTTCACCTCGTCGCCGAGGCGTGCGAAGTCCGCCGACAGGATGCTCGGGGCGATGCGGAAAACGCGCGCGGCCATGAAACGAATTTTACTGGTAATCGGCGCGTGTCGCGCCGCGCGCCTCGCGCCTTGTCAGCCCTGGTGATTTCGTGTGAAATCGGGTCATGGCCGACAAGAAATACGAAGTCCTCGTCTCGTCGCAGACGCAGTTCATCCCGGAGCAGTCCGACGAGCAGAACAGCCGCTTCGTGTTCGCCTACACGATGACCATCCGCAACACCGGGACCGTGAGCGCGCAGCTCGTATCCCGGCACTGGGTCATCACCGACGCGCGCAACCAGGTGCAGGAAGTCCGGGGGCTGGGCGTGGTCGGCGCACAGCCGAACCTCAAGCCCGGAGAGTCGTTCGAGTACACGAGCGGGACCGCGATCGCCACTCCCGTCGGCACGATGCGCGGCAGCTACCAGATGCGCGCCGAGGACGGCACGCAGTTCGACGCCGACATCCCGGAGTTCACCCTCTCGGTGCCGCGCGTCCTGCACTGACGCGCCGGCGCGCCGTCAGCGTTTTTCCGTGCGCTCCTCGGATTTCGCGTCGGATTCCGGGTCGCGGCGCCGCTTCGGAACGGTCCACCAGACGATGAACAACAGCAGCGCGAGCGCGAGACCCGCTTCGAGTACGATGATCCAAAGTCCGGAGTCCACGACTGCATGATAAGGCCGTCCCGCGCTGCCGTGCTGGTCGCCGCAGCCCTCATCGCCGGCTGCGCGAGCGCGCCCTCTCCCGTCGCGACCGACCGCTGCCCGTGCGGCCGGCCGGCTCCGCCCGCGCCGCGCGTCGAGCTCTACCAGGAGGTCGCGTACCCGGACATCCCCGGTTGGACCGACGGCGAGCAGGCGGCCGCATGGAGCGCGCTGCTCGCGTCGTGCCAGGCGCTGCGCTTCCGCGACGCCTGGCGCGCGGCGTGCCTCGACGCGGCGTCGATGCCCGCGCCGGACGACGCGACCGCGCGTGCCTTCATCGAGTCGCGCTTCGCTCCCTGGCGCCTCGCCGCTCCGGACGGACGCACCGAAGGACTAATCACGGGGTACTACGAGCCGTTGCTGCGAGGGAGCCGCGTGCGCCAGCCGCCCTTCGTGGTGCCGCTCTATGCGCCGCCGGACGACTTGCTCACCATCGATCTTTCCGCGGTGAACCCGGACCTCAGGAACATGCGTCTGCGCGGCCGGCTCCAGGGCCGCAAGGTCGTCCCCTACTGGTCGCGCGCCGAAATCGAGAAGGGAGCCGCTCCGGTCGCCGGCAAGGAGCTGGTCTGGGTCGACGACGCGGTCGAGGCCTTCTTCCTCCAGATCCAGGGGTCGGGCCGCATCCGTCTCGACAACGGCGACGTCATGCGCGTCGGTTATGCCGACCAGAACGGGCACCCCTACCAATCCATCGGACGCACCCTCGTCGAGCGCGGCGATCTGCAGCCCGGCGAGGCGTCGATGCAGGCGATCCACGCCTGGGCCGAGTCGCATCCGGACCGGCTGCCGGAGCTGCTCGATCAGAATCCGAGCTATGTGTTCTTCCGCGAGCTGCCGCTCACCGATCCGTCGGTCGGCCCGATCGGCGCGCTCGGCGTCCCGCTCACGCCACAGCGCTCGATCGCGGTCGATCCGCGCTACGTGCCGCTCGGCGCGCCCGCCTTCCTCGGCACGACGTGGCCCTCGAGCGATCTGCCGCTCAACCGGCTGGTCATCGCGCAGGACACCGGGGGCGCGATCCGCGGCCCGGTACGCGCCGATTATTTCTGGGGATTCGGGTCCGAGGCGGGAGCGCTCGCCGGGCGCATGCGCCAGCAGGGCGCGCTTTGGGTGCTGCTGCCGAAAGGAATGAAGCCTCCGGCGTCGTGAGGCGCCTACTTCGACGCCTGGTCGAGCGCCTGCACCAGCTCGGGGAAGCGTGCGCCGACGATGCGCTGGCCGTTCGGCAGGAAGGTCGTCGGCGTGCCGCTGACGCGCAGGCGCTTGCCAAGCGCGAGATTCTTGTCGAGCGGCGTCGCGCAGGTGTTCGTCGGCGGCAGCACGCCCTTCAGCATCG
This sequence comes from Burkholderiales bacterium, assembly GCA_036518595.1. Classification (GTDB taxonomy): domain Bacteria; phylum Pseudomonadota; class Gammaproteobacteria; order Burkholderiales; family SG8-39; genus VBDM01. The sequence continues at coordinate 9,405 of DATDMW010000317.1, read as the reverse complement.
TGTCGAGCCAGGCTTGGCTCGGGTTCTTCGAGCACCAGATGTTGCGCGAGATCTCGGCCGAGTCCGGCGCGATCACGGGGTAGAGCATCGTGTAGATGGTGACGTCGGTGAGCTTGTAGAGATTCTGCTCGAACTGCTTGCAGAAACCGCAGCGCGGGTCGGCGAAGATGACCATCACGCGCTTGCCGCTGCCGCGGACGGTCTTGATCGCATTGTCGAGCGGCAGGTCCTTGAAGTTCACGGCGAGCAGCTGCGACTGGCGCTCCTCGGTCAGGTTGCGCCGCGTGTTCGCGTCGATGATGTTGCCGGTGAAGATATAGGTGACCTTGTCGTCGGTGTAGACGATCTCGTCGCCGATCACGACTTCGTAGAGGCCCGAGTAAGGCGTCTTGGTGACGCTCTCGACCGCGACGCCGTTGAAGCGCGCTTCGATCGCGCGTCTGATCGAGGCCTCGTCGGCGCTCGCCGAGAGCGCGGCGAGGGCAAGGGTGACGGCGGCGAACGAGCGGATGATCATGGAGCGTCCTTGGAGAAGTCGGCCGCGCCCATGGCGCGACGCGCAAGCAGCGATTTGACGAGAGGAATCGAGTCGGTCAGGCTCAGCCCGAGATTACGTATGCGCGCCGCGGCCGGATGCCTGGCGCCGAACAGCCCGTGGAGGCCGTCGGTGACCCAGCGCATCGCCAGTATATCCTCGGCGCGTTTGCGCTCAAAACGGCGCAGCAGCGAGGCGTCGCCCGCATCGCGGTGTCCGCGCATCCCGCGCAGCAGGCCGGCGAGTGCGGCGGCATCGGCGAAACCGAGGTTCACGCCCTGGCCCGCCAGGGGATGCACGACGTGCGCGGCGTCGCCCAGCAGCGCCACGCGCTCGCGCGCCGAGCGCGACGCATGCAGGCGCTCCAGCGGGAACGATGCCGGCGGCGTGACGAGCGTCAGGGCACCCAGCGCCCGAGCGCCCGCCGCGGCCACCGCGTCGCACAGGGCATCGGGCGAAAGCGCGAGCAGCTCGCGCGCGCGCGTCTCGGCGGTCGACCAGACGATCGACACGACGTGGTCCGCAACCGGGAGCCATGCCAGCACGCCGTCGCCGCGAAACCACTGGAAGGCCGTGTTCCGGTGCGGCACCTCGCACGTGAAATTGGCGACCACTCCGCGCTCGCCGTAGGGACGCGTCGAGGCCGTCATGCCGGCCGCGCCCCGCACCCACGACCGCGCGCCGTCGGCCCCGACGCAAAGGCGCGCGCGCAGCGCCTCGCCCGAGGCCAGGCGCAAGATGATTTCCTCGGGCGAGCGCTCGAGCGCAACCGGCGAAGCCGGGCACAAGCGCCGCACGCCGGACGCGCCGTCGAGGCGGCTCCACAGCGCCCGCGCCAGACGGCCCGATTCGACCGTCACCGCGAGCTCGGCCACACCGGCCTCGTACGCCGAGAACCCGAGCTCGGAGACGCCGTCGTCGCCGAACACGCGCATGCGGTGGATCGGCGTCGAGCGCGCTGGGTCGAGGAGCTGCCAGGCGCCGGCCGCGCGCAGAAAGGCGACGCTCGCCGGCGATAGCGCGTAAATCCTCGCGTCCCAGCCCTGCGCGGGCTCTGGAGGAGGCGACTGATCGAGCAGCGCGATCTCGAGCCCGGACCCGGCAAGCGCCGCGGCGAGGCTCGCGCCGACCAAGCCTCCGCCGACAATGGCGACATCAACTTGCATGCCGGTATTCTAGATTGACAACTATTGGACTACAAAGGATAATTTCCGCTTCGGGGGCGAATTAGCTCAGCTGGTTAGAGCGACGGAATCATAATCCGCAGGTCCGGGGTTCGAGTCCCTGATTCGCCACCATTCTTTTTTCCCGCGAGGTCCATGGCTCCGAGCCGCGCGCTGTTGCTGCTGTCGATCGCGCTCGCCGTCCTCCCGGCGGCGGCCCAGCAGCGGACGATCCCGGCCGACGCCAAGCGCGGCTTCCTGAAGCACGAGCGCGAGGCGTTGGTGTCGATCGACGGCGCCCCGGCGCGGCTCGCGCCCGGGGCCACCATCCGCGACTCGCACAACCTGATCATCGTCCCGGCCGCGATGCCGCGCGAAGGCGCCTGGGCGGACTATCTCCTCGATCGCGGCGGCGAGGTCTTTCGCGTCTGGCTCCTGTCCGACGAAGAGCGGGCTCGCCCGCGGCCCGCTGCCAGGCGCTAGCGATCCGTGGCGAAGAAGGTCTACATCCGGACGTTCGGCTGCCAGATGAACGAGTACGACTCGGCCAAGATGGCCGACGTGCTCGAAGCCGCCGAAGGCTACGAGCCCGCCGCCGCGCCCGACGATGCCGATCTCATCCTGTTCAACACCTGCTCGGTGCGCGAGAAGGCCCAGGAGAAGGTATTCAGCGATCTCGGGCGCATCAGGCATCTCAAGCGCGACCGGCCCGGGGTTCTGATCGGCGTCGGCGGCTGCGTGGCGAGCCAGGAAGGAGCGGCCATCGTCGCGCGCGCTCCGTTCGTCGACGTGGTGTTCGGCCCCCAGACCTTGCATCGTCTGCCGGCGCTCATCGAGGCCAGGCGGCGGACCGGACGGCCGCAGGTCGACGTCTCGTTCCCGCGGATCGAGAAGTTCGACGCGCTGCCCCCGCCGCGGGTCGACGGGCCGACGGCCTTCGTCTCGATCATGGAAGGCTGCAGCAAATACTGCAGCTTCTGCGTCGTCCCCTACACCCGGGGCGAGGAGGTCTCGCGCCCGCTCGAGGACGTCCTCACGGAGATCGCCGACCTCGCGGAGGAAGGCGTGAGAGAAGTGACGCTGCTGGGACAGAACGTGAACGCCTGGCGCGGGACGGTGGACGCCGAGGCGGCCGACTTCGCGCTGCTCCTCGAATACATCGCCGAGATCCCGGGAATCGATCGTATCCGCTACACCACGTCGCACCCGCGGGAGTTCACTCAACGCTTGGTCGACGCGCACGCCGGCATCGACGAGCTGGTGCCGCACGTGCACTTGCCCGTGCAGTCGGGATCGGACCGCGTGCTCGCGGCCATGAAGCGCGGCTACACGGTCCTCGAGTACAAGTCGATCGTGCGCCGGCTGCGCGCGGCCCGGCCGGACGTCTGCATCACATCCGATTTCATCGTCGGCTTTCCCGGCGAGACCGAGCGCGACTTCGAGGCGACGCTGGCGCTGGTCGACGAGCTGCGCTTCGACAGCTCGTTCTCCTTCCTCTACAGCCCGCGGCCGGGCACGCCGGCCGCGGAGCTGGCCGACGAAACCCCGGCGCGGGTCAAGCTCGAGCGCCTGCACGCGCTGCAGGCACGGCTCGACAGCCACGCGCGCGCGATCTCCGAGGCCATGGTCGGCACGCGCCAGAACATCCTGGTCGAGGGCCCATCGCGCCACGACGCCGGCGAGCTAGCCGGGCGCACCGCCAATAACCGGGTCGTCAACATGCCGGGCGAGGCGAACCTCGTCGGCCGGTTCGTCGATGCGACCATCACCGCGGTGCTGGCGCATACCCTGCGCGGAGAGATCCAGGCGGCGCGCTGAGCCGCGATCTGCCGCGCCACCGTATGACTTCCGCGAAGATCAAGCCGCTCGAGGTGATCCTGTCGCCGCTCGACAACCAGCGGCTCGCGAACCTTTGCGGGCCGCTCGACGAGAACCTGCGGCAGATCGAGACCGCGCTCGATGTGACCCTCTCGCGGCGCGGCGAGCGCTTCACGGTACGCGGCGCGCCGGGCCAGGCCGCACGCGCCGCCGAAGCCCTGCAGAAGTTCTATGGCGACGCAAAACGCGGTCTCACCGTCGACGACGTACAGCTCGGGCTGGTCGAGTTCCGCACCGATCCGCGCAGCCACGAGACCGAGGACACGCCGCTGCTCACCCGCCGCGGCGACCTGCGCGGACGCACCCCGCGCCAGCGACAGTACATCCAGAACATCCTCGAGCACGACATCACGTTCGCGATCGGACCCGCGGGCACGGGCAAGACCTATCTCGCGGTCGCTTGTGCCGTGGACTCCCTCGAGCGCGACGCGGTCAAGCGCATCGTTCTCGTGCGCCCCGCGGTCGAGGCGGGCGAGCGCCTCGGGTTTCTTCCCGGCGACCTCGCGCAGAAGGTCGACCCCTACCTGCGGCCGCTCTATGACGCGCTCTACGACCTGCTCGGCTACGACCGCGTCGGCAAGCTGTTCGAGCGCGGCGCGATCGAGCTCGCTCCGCTCGCGTACATGCGCGGCCGCACGCTGAACCATTCCTTCATCATCCTCGACGAGGCGCAGAACACCACGCCCGAGCAGATGAAGATGTTCCTCACGCGGATGGGCTTCGGCAGCAAGGTCGTCGTCACGGGCGACGTGACGCAGATCGACCTGCAGCGCGGCCAGAAGAGCGGGTTGGTCGAGGTGGAGCGCATCCTGCAGGACGTGCGCGGGATCGCGTTCTCGACGTTCAAGAGCGACGACGTCGTGCGCAATCCGCTCGTGCAGCGAATCGTCGACGCGTACGAGCAGAAGGGCTGACGTGCCGAAGGCGCCGGCGCTCACGCTCGACGTGCAGCTCGTCGCCCGGCGCTCGCGCTTCCCGTCGCGCGCCAAGGTGCGGCGCTGGGCGCGCGCGGCGATCATGCGACCGGCCGACGTGACGGTGCGGGTGGTCGGCGAGGCGGAAGGACGCCGGCTGAACCGCGTCTACCGCGGGCGCGACCGGGCGACGAACGTGCTCAGCTTCGCGTACGATCGCGGCCGCGCCGGCGTCGCGGGAGACCTCTTGCTGTGCGCGCCCGTCATCCGGCGCGAGGCGTTGCGACAGGGCAAGGCGCTCGAAGCGCACTATGCCCATCTGGTCGTGCACGGCCTGCTGCACCTGCAAGGATACGATCACGAGGCGCCGCGGGCCGCCCGGCGCATGGAAGCGCTCGAAACGCAGATCCTGGCCAAACTCGGCTATCCTGACCCCTATCCGGGCTAGAGCGCGCGACCGCGGCCGCCGCGGCGTGCTGCCCCAGACGCATGGACGACGCACAAGACCACAAACCCTCGCTCCTCGAGCGGCTGTCGGCGCTGCTGATGCGCGAGCCCGAGGACCGCGAGCAGCTCGTCAACCTCCTGCACTCGGCGTACGAGCACGACCTGCTGGACAGCGATGCCCTGTCGATGATCGAGGGCGTGCTGCAGGTGTCCGAGCTGCAGGTGCGCGACATCATGGTGCCGCGTCCGCAGATGGACGTGATCGACGCCAACGAGACGCCCGACAAGTTCATCCCGCACGTGATCGCGACGGCGCACTCGCGCTTCCCGGTGATCGACAAGGACCGCGACGACGTGATCGGGATCCTGCTCGCGAAAGACCTGCTGCGCTACTACGCGGGCGAGGAGGAGTTCAAGGTCCGCGACATGCTGCGGCCCGCGGTGTTCGTGCCCGAGTCCAAGCGGCTGAACGTGCTGCTGCGCGAGTTCCGTGCCAACCGCAACCACATGGCGATCGTCGTCGACGAGTACGGCGGCGTCGCGGGGCTCGTCACCATCGAGGACGTGCTCGAGCAGATCGTCGGCGACATCGAGGACGAGTACGACTTCGACGAGTCCGAGGACAACATCGTGCGCGAGTCTAGCGGGCACTGGCGGGTCAAGGCGCAGACCGAGATCGGCGATTTCAACCGCGCGTTCGGCACCGACTTCTCCGACGAGGATTTCGATACCGTGGGCGGCCTGATCATCGACCGCTTCGGTCGCCTGCCGAAGCGCGGCGAGTCCGTCACGATCGGCGGCCTGCGCTTCCAGGTGCTCCGCGCCGACAGCCGGCGGCTGCACGCGCTCCAGGTGCAGCGCCTGCCGGGCCGGGCTTGAGGCTCGGGCAGCTTCCGCCGCGCGCCGCGGTCGCGGTCGCCTTCGGCTCGGGCGCGGCGACGGTCGCCGGGTTCGCGCCCGCGGGTATCTTTCCGCTTCCGGTGCTCTCGCTCGCGCTATTGCTCGGGCTCTGCCGCGGAGCCACGCCGCGCGGCGCGCTGGCGCTCGGCTTCGCGTTCGGTGCCGGCCTGTTCGGGGTCGGCGCCTCGTGGGTCTACGTGAGCTTGCACGACTTCGGAACGATGCCGGTTCCGCTCGCGGGTGTCGCGACGCTGGGCTTCTGCGCGATCCTCTCGCTCTATCCCGCGGCCGCGGCCTGGTGTCTCGCGCGCCTGCGCGCGCGCCCGGCTACTGCGGCGCTGCTCGCCTTCCCGGCGCTGTGGACGCTCGCCGAATGGCTGCGCGGCTGGGTCTTCACCGGATTCCCCTGGCTCGCGATCGGCTACAGCCAGACCGATTCCCCGCTCGCGGGGCTCGCCCCGGTGCTCGGGGTGTACGGCGTGTCGTGGGCCACGGCGCTCGTCGCAGGTCTCGCGTTCCTGGTCGTGGCCGGCGAGCCGCGCGCGCGGATCGCGGGCGCCTGCGGCATCGCGGTCGTGATCGCCGCAGGGTACGGCCTCGGATCCGCCTCGTGGACCGCACCCGAAGGCGCCCCCCTCCGCGTCTCGCTGCTGCAGGGAAACATCGCGCAGGACCTCAAGTTCCAGGAGCAGCGCTACGCGGCGACGCTCGAGACCTATCGCCGCCTGGTGGAAGCGAGCGACGCGACGCTGATCGTTCTACCCGAGACCGCCGTGCCGCGGTTCTTCGACACCGTCGACCCCGCGTATTGGAACCAGCTCGCGCGCCTCGCGCGCGACAAGCACGCCGACCTGCTCGTCGGTGTGCCGGTGCGCGACGCCGAAGGACGCTACTTCAACAGCCTGATCAGCCTCGGCGTCTCGCCGCCGCAGATCTACAGCAAGTCGCACCTCGTGCCCTTCGGCGAGTTCATCCCGCCCGGGTTCCGCTGGATCGTCGACACCGTGGCGATCCCGCTCGCCGACTTCTCGCGCGGCCCGGAGCGGCCGCGGCCGCTCGCCGTCGCCGGCCAGCGGGTCGCGCCCGACATCTGCTACGAGGACGCGTTCGGCGAGGAGATCGTGCGCCAGCTCCCCGAGGCGACGCTGCTCGTGAACGCGTCCAACGTCGCATGGTTCGGCGACTCGCTCGCGCCCCCGCAGCACCTGCAGATGTCGAGGATGCGCGCGCTCGAGACCGGCCGTTACATGCTGCGCGCCACGAACACGGGCGTCACGGCCGTGATCGACGAGCGCGGCCGCGTGCGCTCGCGCCTGCCGCAATTCACCGAGGGCGCGCTCCAGGCGAGCGCGCAGGGCTTCTCCGGCGCGACGCCCTACGTGCGCTGGGCGAACGCGCCCGCGCTCGTGCTGTGCGCGCTCTCGCTCGCCGCCGCGGCCTGGCTCGCGAGTCGGCGCCGCGTTGGTCCGACATGGGAAAGCCGGTAAAATCGAGCGCTTCGAAAGCGAGGCCATGCTCACGTTCCAGGAACTGATTCTCAAGCTCCAGGGGTACTGGGACAAGCAGGGCTGCGTGCTGATGCAGCCCTACGACATGGAGATGGGCGCAGGCACCTTCCACACCGCCAGCTTCCTGCGCGCGATCGGCCCCGAACCCTGGAAGGCAGCGTACGTGCAGCCTTCGCGGCGTCCCAAGGACGGGCGCTACGGCGACAATCCCAACCGCCTGCAGCACTACTATCAGTACCAGGTGGTCCTGAAGCCCTCGCCCGACGACATCCAGGACCTCTACATCAGCTCGCTGCGCGCGCTCGGCATCGACACGCGCGAGCACGACATCCGCTTCGTCGAGGACGACTGGGAGTCGCCGACGCTCGGCGCGTGGGGCCTGGGCTGGGAAGTCTGGCTCGACGGGATGGAGGTCACGCAGTTCACCTATTTCCAGCAGGTGGGCGGCCTCGACTGCAAGCCGGTGCTCGGCGAGATCACCTACGGGCTGGAGCGCCTCGCGATGTACCTGCAGGGCAAGGACAGCATCTTCGATCTGATCTGGACACCGGGCGTCTCCTACGGCGATGTCTACCACCAGAACGAGGTCGAGCAATCGCGATACAACTTCGAGCTGTCCGACCCGGCGTGGCTGCTCGAGCAGTTCGCCGACTACGAGCGCGAGGCGAAACGGCTGATCGAGGCCGGGGCGCCCTTGCCGGGCTACGAGATGGTGCTCAAGTGCTCGCACACGTTCAACTTGCTCGATGCGCGCGGCGCGATCTCGGTGACGGAGCGCGCGGCGTATATCGGGCGCGTGCGCGCGCTCGCCCGTCTCGTGGCGAAGGCGTACTACGATTCGCGCGAAAAGCTCGGCTTCCCGATGCTCAAGCAGCAGAAGCCCGAGAAAAAAAAGACGCCGGCCTGAGCGATGGCTAAACCGAAGCCGGCGGCCGCGTCGGCCCCCTTGCTGATCGAATTGCTGACCGAGGAGCTGCCACCCAAGGCGCTCGCGGGCCTGGGCCGCGTCTTCGCCGACGAGATCTTCAACGGCCTGGAGCGGCACCACCTGGCGCAGCGGGATGCGACGGGATGTAAGGTCTTCGCCACCCCGCGCCGACTCGCGGTGTTGATTCCGGGAGTACGCGCGATCGCGCCGGACCGCTCCAGCGAAGTGGACGGCCCGTCGCTGAAGGCACCGCCCCAAGCCGTCGCCGGATTCGCGAGGAAACACGGGGTGACCGTTTCCGATCTCGGGCAGCGGGAAACGCCGAAAGGCGCCGTATACGTCGCCCGTGTCCACGCCACGGGCGCGAAGCTGGACGCGGTCCTCGCCGACGTGCTGAACGAAGCCCTGAAGAAGCTGCCGATCCCCAAGACCATGCGCTGGGGCTCGGGCGACGCGCAATTCGTGCGTCCGGTGCACGGGCTGCTCCTCGTGCACGGAGCCAAGGCACTGAAGCTCGCGGAGCCGGTGCTCGGCTTCGCGGGCGGAACGACCCGCACGCGCGGCCATCGTTTCCTGGCCAAGGCGGAAGTCTCCGTCGGCAACGCGGCCGACTACGAGGCGATTCTCGAGCGCGACGGCTGCGTCGTCGCGAGCTTCGAGCAGCGCCGGGAGCGCATCCACAAGGCGCTCGAGAAGAAGGCCGGGGGTGCGAAGATCCTTTCCGACGACGCGCTCCTGGACGAAGTCACCGCGCTGGTCGAGTGGCCGGAGGTCCTGCAGGGAGCCTTCGACGAGGAATTTCTGGTCGTTCCCCAGGAGTGCCTCGTGCTTTCGATGCGCCAGCACCAGCGCTATTTCCCGCTCGCCGACGCGCGCGGCACGCTGGCGCCGCGCTTTCTCGTCGTGAGCAACATGCCGCCGTCGCGCTCGGGCGCGATCGTGCGCGGCAACGAGCGCGTGCTGCGCGCGCGCCTCTCCGACGCCAAGTTCTTCTACGACCAGGACCGCCGGGAGCGCCTGGAGCGCCGCGTGCCCGGGCTCGCGACGGTCGTGTTCCACAACAAGCTCGGAAGCCAGCTCGAGCGCGTCGAGCGCATTCAGCTGCTTACCGGCCGAATCGCGCACGACCTCG
>DATDMW010000316.1:0-2430 GCA_036518595.1 Burkholderiales bacterium | reverse complement strand
GGCCGAGCAGCAGCTCGTCTCCGCGAACGCGCAGATCGGCGTCGCCAAGGCCGCCATGTTCCCGACGATTACGCTCACGGGCTCGACCGGCGTCGAGAGCAACGCGCTGTCCTCGCTGCACGACTCGGGCAGCCGCATCTGGTCGCTCGGCTTCGGGCTGTCGCTGCCGCTCTTCGACGCGGGCCGCTACCGCGCCCGCACCGACGCCGCCACCGCGCGCGAGCGCCAGGCGGTCGCCGGCTACCAGAAGGCCGTCGAGACCGCGTTCCGCGAGGTCTCCGACGCGCTCGCGAGCGTGCAGTCCACTTCCGGCGCCGAGAAGGACTACCAGATTCAGCTCGAGGCCGCGCGCCGCGCGCTGCGCCTCGCGCGCCTGCGCTACGAGGCCGGCTACTCGGCCTTCCTCGAGGTGCTCGACGCGCAGCGCACCGCCAACGACGCCGAGCTCGCGTACCTGCGCAACCGCCAGGCGCTGCTCTCGGCGACGGTGGACCTCATGAAGGCGCTCGGCGGCGGCTGGTCGCCGCAGCAGGTCAGCGCCGCGCGCTAGCGCACTCCGGCCTCGCGCAGGTAGCGCGTCTCGACGAAGCGCCCCGCCGCGGGGAGCGGGCCCTTGAGCTGCCCCGCCTCGGCCATGAAGTCGATGACCCGCGCGAAACCCTCGAGGTCGATCTCCCCCCGCATCGGCACGACGTTGCGCTCGGGCTCGAAGTAGAGCGCCAGCGTGCCTCGGGCGATCTCCGGCGTCACCCCGGTCGTCTCGACGATGATCTCCACCACCCGGTCGCGCCGCGTCGGGTCGCGAATCACGGCGAACGCCGCTCCGAGCGCGCGCACGTAGCGCACCACGGCGTCGGGATGCGCCGCGGCCCACGAGCGGCGAACAGCCGTCACGGTGTAGACGAATTGCGGCACGGCTTCGGTGGAGAGCCCGAGGACCCGGTAGCCTTCGCTCGCGGCCACGAGGTCCTGCGGCTGGCCGAGCGGCACCGCGGCGCATTCGCCGCGCTGGAGGCAGCTCAGCCGGGCCGGCGTGCCTTCGATGGTCCGCACCTGGATGTCCCCCTCGCGAAGGCCGCGCAGCTCGAGCAGCTTGCGGATCGACAGGGTGATGCTTCCGCCCGGATCGGCCAGGCCCACCACCTGCCCCTTCAGCTCGCCGATCTTCGTGATGTCGGGCCGGGCCACGAGGGAATAGATCGGGTTGTTGAACTCGGCCGCGATCGCGACCGCGTCCGAGCCCGCGAGCGCGGCGCGCACCAGGAACGGCGTCGCGACGTGCGTCACGTCGACGGTGTCGTCGTGGAGCGCATCGATCATCTTGTCCGAGCCGCCCGGGAGCGGGATCACGAGGCGGAAGTCGAGGCCCTCGCGGCGGAACAGGCCCTCGCGCTCGGCGACCGCGATGGGCAGCGAATAGATGCTCTTCTGCGCCGAGATCGCCATCCCGTAGCGCAGCACGATGTCCTGCTCCGCGAAGGCGCAGGCCGGCGCGAGCAGCGCCAGGAATACGATGCAGCGGACGCCCGCGCTACGGGTCACTCCTTCTGCATCTGGCATTCGGTCTCGATCGCCGCGTTGCCGCCGACGTTCGCCGTGCGACGCAGCGCCCGCGTCTGGCGGTAGCCTTCCTTGGCGCACGAGATCGTGAGGTCCTCGGGTTTCCAGTCCTTGTTCGGATTGCGCATCCGGTACATCCCGAGGACGTTGGTCTGGATCACGTAGGTGATGTTCGCCTTCGCGAACTTGAGGCTCACCTTCGCGTCCTTGAGCGGATTGCCGCGGACGTCGCGGACGAAGCCGAAGTAAGGCGGGCCTTCGTCCTCGGAATGCTCGTCCATCAGGTCGGCGTTCTCTCCTCCAGCCCATGCCGAGGACGCGCCGAGCACGAGGCACGCGAGCGCGATCGGAAGTCTCCACATGTTCGCCTCCTAGCGGAGGAAATAGTTTCTCAGAAGGTACGAGAATACCAGCACGACGCCGAGCGGCACGAGCCAGGACCAGCCGGACCACAGCTTCTGCGCGAGGCGCTCGGGGACGAAGGATGCCGCGAGACCCGAGGCGAGAGCCGCGAGGCCCGCCGTGGCCATCCATCCGTACCAGTACATGGCGACGCCTTCCCCTTCCGCGAGGCGCTGCACCCCCGGCGCGAACCGTCCGGCCGCCGCGTCATAGGTGAACAGCGCGTAGTTCTTCCAGACGGCGACGAGATACACCGCGGCGAACACCACGGTGAACACGACCGCGAACACGACGCGGGGCCTCATCATGATCCGAATCCCCGGATGTTGTTCAGGATGTGCCCGACCAGGAAATTCCACCAGACGATGAACGCGAGCAGCGCCGTGAGGATCGCGCGCGTGCGCGCGTGCGCTTCGTCGAGCGGCTGGCGCCAGAAGGCCCAGTACGCGGGCAGCGCCGCGAGCCCGA
>DATDMW010000315.1:0-7255 GCA_036518595.1 Burkholderiales bacterium | reverse complement strand
CAACGTGGGCTGCATTCCCTCCAAGGCGCTGCTGCACACCGCGGCGATCATGGACGCGGCGGAGGCGCTCGCCGAGCACGGCGTGGAGTTCGGAAAACCCAAAGTGGATTTGGACAAGCTGCGCGCGTTCAAGACCAAGGTCGTCGGCAAGCTTACCGGCGGCCTCGCCGCGATGGCGAAGATGCGCAAGGTCACGGTGATCCAGGGCGCCGGCACGTTCGTCGGCCCGAACCATCTCGCGGTCGAGACCGCGACCGGGAAGAAGACGGTCGGGTTCGCGAGTGCGATCATCGCAGCGGGATCGCAGTCGGCCAAGCTGCCGTTCTTGCCGGACGATCCGCGCATCGTCGACTCGACCGGTGCGCTCGAGCTGCGCGCGAGCCCCAAGCGCATGCTCGTGATCGGCGGCGGCATCATCGGCCTGGAGATGGGGACCGTGTATTCGACGCTCGGCGCGCGTCTCGATGTGGTCGAGATGCTCGACGGTCTGATGCTCGGCGCCGACCGCGACCTCGTGAAGGTGTGGCAGTCGCTCAACGCGCGCCGCTTCGACAAGGTCATGCTCAGGACGAAGACCACCAAGGTCGAGGCGCGCAAGGAGGGCCTGAAGGTCTGGTTCGAAGGCGAGAATGCGCCCAAGGAGCCGCAGCTCTACGACATGATCCTGCTCTCGGTCGGCCGGACGCCGAACGGCAAGAAGATCGGCGCCGAGGCGGCCGGGGTGAGCGTCGACGCGCGCGGCTTCATCGCGGTCGACTCGCAGATGCGCACCAACGTGCCGCACATCTACGCCATCGGCGACATCGCGCGGCAGCCGATGCTCGCGCACAAGGCGGTGCACGAAGGCCATGTCGCGGCCGAGGCCGCCGCCGGACAGAAGTCGCATTTCGACGCGACGGTGATCCCGTCGGTCGCGTATACGGACCCGGAGATCGCCTGGGCCGGCGTCACCGAGGACGAGGCGAAGAAGCAGGGCCTCGGCTACGGCGTCGCCAAGTTCCCCTGGAGCGCCTCGGGCCGCGCGATCGCGAATGGCCGTGACGAGGGCTTCACCAAGCTGATCTTCTCCGAGGAGAGCCACCGCATCATCGGCGCGGGCATCGTCGGTACCGACGCCGGCAACCTGATCAGCGAGCTCGCGCTCGCGATCGAGATGGGCGCCGACGCGGTCGACATCGGCAGGACCATCCACCCGCACCCGACGCTCGGCGAGTCGGTCGGCATGGCGGCGGAGATGTACGAGGGCGTGTGCACCGACGTGCCGCCGATTCGCCGTAAATGACGCCGGAATGACCCAGGACGAGCTGAAGCAGGCCGTCGCGCGCGAGGCGATGCGGCACGTGGTCGACGGTGCGGTCATCGGCGTCGGCACCGGCTCGACGGCGAACTTCTTCATCGACGAGCTGGGGCGCGCGAAGCAGCGGGTCGCGGGCGCGGTCGCGAGCTCCGAGCGCACCGCCGAGCGGCTCAGATCGCACGGGATTCGCGTGCTCGAGCTGAACGAGGTCGACGAGCTGCCGGTCTACGTCGACGGTGCCGACGAGGTGAACCGCGGCCTCGCCATGATCAAGGGCGGCGGCGGTGCGCTCACGCGCGAGAAGATCGTCGCCGAGGTTGCGCGCAAGTTCGTCTGCATCGCCGACGAGTCCAAGCTCGTCGACACGCTGGGACGGTTCCCGCTCCCGATCGAGGTCATTCCGATGGCGCGCCGCCACGTCGAGCGCAGACTCTCGGCGCTCGGCGGGCGGCCGAAGCTGCGCGAAGGCTTCACCACCGACAACGGCAACGTCATCCTCGATGTGCACGGGCTCGCGATCGCCGATCCGCGGGCAACCGAGGCCGCGATCGACGGCATCGTGGGCGTGGTCACCAACGGCCTGTTCGCCCGGCGCGGCGCCGACGTGCTGCTGCTCGGGGCGCCGGGCGGGGTGAAGACGCTGATCGCGGTCTGATCAGCTCTCGGGCGGGACGTAGCCGGACGCGACGTCAGCGCCCCCGCCGAAGAAATGCTTCTCCAGCTGCTCGGCGAGGTATTTGCGGGCACGCGGATCGGCGAGGTTCAGCCGGTTCTCGTTGATCAGCATGGTCTGGTGCTTGATCCAGGCCTGCCACGCCTCCTTGGAGACGTTCTCGTAAAGGCGCTTGCCGAGCTCGCCCGGGTAAGGCGGGAAGTCGAGACCCTCCGCCTCGCGCCCGAGCTTGATGCATTTCACCGTTCTGGCCATGTCGGGACTCCGTTTGCCTTTGAGACGATTGTAGCCCGCCGGTTCCCTCAGAGCGGTTTCACCAGGATCTTGGAGCGACGCTGGTAGTTGTACAGCGCCTTCCTCTCCCGGGGCAGCGATGTGACCCGCGCGGTCGAGAACCCGCGCTCGATGAACCAATGCGTCGCGCGTGTGGTGAGCACGAACAGCTTCTTCATCCGGGCCGCGCGCGCCTGGCTCTCGATGTAGCGCACCAGGCGCTCGCCGTAGCCGGCGTCGCGGTAGTCCTCGCGGACCGCGAGGCAGGCAAGCTCGCCCGCCGCCGCCTTCGGGAACGGGTAGAGCGCGGCGCAGCCGACGATGACGCCGTCGTGCTCGATCACGGCGAAGCGGTCGATCTCGCGCTCGAACAGCTCGCGGCCGCGGCGCACCAGCGTGCCGTCGGCCTCGAGCGGCTCGAGCAGCCGCAGGATGCCGCCGATGTCGTCGACCCCGGCGGGACGCAGCTTCACCACCTTGTCGGCGGTGATCATCGTGCCCGAGCCGTCGTGCGTGAAGAGCTCGATGAGCAGCGCGCCGTTGACGTTGCGGCTGATGACGTGCGCGCGCCCGACGCCGCCGCGCACGCCCTCGACCGCGTGCGCGAGGTACAGCCGCGTATCGTCGCTCATCGCGTTCTCGCGCGCGAGGCGCTCGGCGGCCTCCTGCGCGGTCAGCTCCGAGACGGTCTCGCCGCGTTCGTCCTCCACCACCGTGTCGGAGAAGAAGATGAGCTTCTCGGCGCGCAGCGCCTTCGCGGTTGCCACGGCCACGTCCTCCATGGCGACGTTGAACACCTCGCCGCTCGGCGAGTAGCCGACCGGCGAGACGATGACGATGTTGCCCGCGTCGAGGCAGCCCGCGATCGCCTGCGCGTCGACCTTGCGCACCGATCCGGTGTACTGGAAGTCGACGCCGTCGTGCACGCCCATCGGCTGCGCCGTGATGAAATTGCCCGAGGCCGTGTTGATGACGGCGCCCGCCATGGGCGAGTTCGGCAGCCCGAGCGAGAGCAGGGTCTCGATCTCGACGCGCAGCAAGCCCACCGCCTCCTTCACGCATTCGAGCGCGACCGGGTCGGTGACGCGCAGGCCGTTGGCGTAGCGCGAGCGCGCGCGGCGGCGCCGCAGCTGCGCCTCGATCTGCGGCCGCGATCCGTGGACGAGGACGAGCCGTATGCCCGCGCTGTGAAGCAGGTTGAGGTCGTGCGCGAGATCGACGAACCTGCCCTCGGACAGCACCTCGCCGCCGAAGGCGATCACGAATGTCCTGCCGCGGAACGCGTGGAAGTAGGGCGCGACCGAGCGGAACCAGCTGATGAATTGTGCGTCCGGGTGTGCCGGCATGGTTTTCGTTGTTCGCCGCTGTGTCTTCCCTGGCGCGATTCTAGCAATCTCCCCAGAGAACCTGCATTGCCGCGATCACCGCGAGCGGCGCGGTCTCGGTGCGCAGCACGCGCGGGCCGAAGCGCACCGCTGCGTAGCCCTTCGCCCGGGCGCGCTCGCGCTCGGCGGCCGAAAGCCCGCCCTCGGGACCGACGAGCAGGACCACGGCGCGCGCCGGCGGAAACGCCTTCAGGCGCCGGTCCGCGTCGGGCGAAGGCACCAGCCGCAGCTCGCCCGCGTCCGCCTGGGCCAGGAAAGCGTCCAGGTCGGTGATCGGCAGCACCTCCGGGACGCTGTTGCGCCCGGACTGCTCGCACGCGGCCGTGACGATGCCGCGCCAGTGCGCGAGGCGCCGGTCGGCGCGCTCGGAGGAAAGCCGCACGATGGAGCGCTCGCTCGCGAGCGGCACGATGCGGCGCACGCCGAGCTCGGTCGCCTTCTGCACCGCGAGGTCCATGCGGTCGCCGGCCGAGACGCACTGGGCGAGCGTCACCGAAAGCGGGGATTCGCGCTCGATCGGGTCCTTGCGGCCGATTCGCGCGTGCGCGCTGTCGCGCGAGACGCGCGTCACCTCCGCGGCGAACTGCCCGCCCGAGCCGTCGAACAGGGTGATCGCGTCGCCTCGCGCGAGGCGCAGGACCGCGACGTGCCGCGCGGCCCGCTCGGGAAGCTCGACCTCCGCCCCCGAGGCGAGCTGGAAAGGCACATAGAACCGCGGCGCGGCCGGGACCGATGGGCTCATGCAATGGATTTTGCGGCCTCGACGCCGGACTTCGCAAGAAAGGCTTCGCCGGGCCGGGTCCAACTGATAAAATGCTCGGCTTTGCCCCGAATCTTCGACTGCGCCTTCGCGTGACACGCTCCCTCCGTAACATCGCCATCATCGCCCACGTCGACCACGGCAAGACGACGCTCGTCGACAAGCTGCTGCACCAGTCGGGGACCTTCGCCGCGCACCAGCACGTCGCCGAGCGCGTCATGGACTCGAACGACATCGAGCGCGAGCGCGGCATCACCATCCTCGCCAAGAACACGGCGATCGACTACCAGGGCGTGCACATCAACATCGTGGACACCCCCGGGCACGCCGACTTCGGCGGCGAGGTGGAACGCTCGCTCTCCATGGTCGACGGCGTGCTGCTGCTCGTCGACGCGGTGGAGGGCCCGATGCCGCAGACGCGCTTCGTGACGCGCAAGGCGCTCGCGCTCGGCCTGAGGCCGATCCTGGTCGTGAACAAGATCGACCGCCCCGGCGCGCGGCCGGACTTCGTGGTGAACGCGACGTTCGACATGATGGACCGGCTGGGTGCCTCGGAGGAGCAGCTCGACTTCCCGGTCGTATACGCCTCCGCGCTCCAGGGCACCGCCACGCTCGATGCCAGGCAGCCGGGCACGGACATGAGGCCGCTCTTCGAGACGATCCTCGAGCGCGTCCCCGCGCCGAAGGGCGACCCTGACGGCCCGCTGCAACTGCAGATCAGCAACCTCGACTACTCGAGCTACGTCGGGCGGATCGGCATCGGCCGGATCGCGCGCGGACGCCTGAAGCCCGCGCAGGACGTCGTGGTCCTCGAGGGGACCGGCGCCGCGCCCGGCGCCCGCTCGCGGGTCAACCAGGTGATGGGTTTCCGCGGCCTCGAGCGGCTGCCGATGGAGGAAGCCGCGGCGGGCGACATCGTCCTCGTCACGGGCGTCGAGGGCGTCGGCATCGGCGTTACGCTCGCCGACCCCGAGCACCCCGAGGCGCTGCCGATGCTGCGCGTCGACGAGCCGACCCTCACCATGAACTTCCAGGTCAACACCTCGCCGTTCGCCGGGCAGGAAGGCCGATTCGTCACCAGCCGTCAGCTTCGCGAGCGGCTGCTGCGCGAGCTGCAGGGCAACGTCGCGCTGCGCGTCGAGGAGACCTCGGACGCCGACGTCTTCGTCGTGTCGGGGCGCGGCGAGCTGCACCTCACCATCCTCCTCGAGAACATGCGCCGCGAGGGATACGAGCTGGCGGTGTCGCGGCCGCGCGTCGTGCTCAAGGAGGTCGACGGCGTCGCGTGCGAGCCCTTCGAGGCGCTCTCGGTCGACGTCGAGGCCGAGCACCAGGGCCCGGTCATGGAGTCGCTCGGCGCGCGCCGCGGCGAGCTGCAGGACATGCAGCCCGACGGCCGCGGCCGCGTGCGGCTCGACTACCGGGTTCCCGCGCGCGGACTGATCGGTTTCCAGGGCGAGTTCATGAACCTCACGCGCGGCACCGGCCTCATGAGCCACGTGTTCGACGACTACGGCCCGATGAAGCCGGCGATCGCCTCGCGCCGCAACGGCGTGCTGGTGTCCGCCGAGCAGGGCGAGGCCGTGGCCTACGCGCTGTGGAAGCTGCAGGAGCGCGGCCGCCTGATGGTCGGTCCCGGCGAGCGCGTCTACGAAGGCATGGTGATCGGCCTGCACAGCCGCGACAACGACCTCGTCGTGAACCCGATCCGCGAGAAGCACCTCACCAACATCCGCGCCGCCGGCAAGGACGAGGCGATCCTGCTCACGCCGCCCATCCGGCTGACGCTCGAGCTCGCCGTCGAGTTCATCGAGGACGACGAGCTGGTCGAGGTGACGCCGGCGTCGATCCGGATCCGCAAGCGCCATCTGGCCGAGCACGAGCGCCGGCGCGCGGCGCGTGCGGCGGACCCCGAGCGCGCACGATCCGCCGAGGCGGGGAGCTAGACCGGCGTTGAACGGACCGTCCGTTTCCGCATCTCAGGACTTCATGAGCACACCATCCAAGAACGGCCGGCGCATCGTCGTGCGCCGCTCGCCGATCCACGGGCGCGGGGTGTTCGCGCTCGCGCGCATCCCCAAGGGCGCGCGCATCATCGAGTACGAGGGCGAGCGGATCGACGACGCCCAAGCGCTCGAGCGGTACCCGGAGCGCATGGACGGCGAGAACCATACCTTCATCTTCGAGGTCGCCGAGGACCTCAACATCGACGGCGGTAGCGGCGGCAACAGCTCGCGCTTCATCAACCACTCCTGCGATCCGAACTGCGAGACGGTGGACGAGGACTGCCGCATCTTCGTCGAGGCGATCCGCGACATCGAGCCCGGCGAGGAGCTCACCTACGACTACAACATCGACGCGGGAGAGCCGATCACGCCGGCGGTGAAGCGGCGCTGGCCGTGCCGCTGCGGCGGAGCCGGCTGCCGCGGCACGGTGCTCGTGCCTACGGAAGAAGCCTCCGAAGCCGCCTAGTGGTTGTCGCGCGGGACCGCGGCCCCGCTCGCCCCGACCAGGAAGTCGAGATCCGCGCCGCGGTCGGCCTGGAGCACATGATCGACGTAGAGCCGGGTGTAGCCGCGCTCCATCGGCGGCTGCGGCGCCCGCCATGCCGCGCGCCGGCGTGCGAGCTCCTCGTCGGAGACCGCGAGCTGCAATCGGCGCGCGGGCACGTCGAGCTCGATCATGTCGCCACTCTTCACCAGCGCCAGCGTCCCCCCGGCGGCCGCCTCGGGCGACACGTGCAGCACCACCGTGCCGTAGGCCGTCCCGCTCATGCGCGCGTCGGACACGCGCACCATGTCGGTGACGCCGCGGCGCAGGAGTTTTTTCGGCAGCGGCATGTTGCCGACCTCGGGCATGCCCGGGTA
>DATDMW010000314.1:0-3972 GCA_036518595.1 Burkholderiales bacterium | reverse complement strand
ACCAGCGCGGCCGCGAACACGCCGCCGATCGGGCGCGCACGGTGCAGCGGCTCGGGATACGGCTGGTCGTAGGCGAGCAGCGCGACCGCGACGCCGTCGACCGCGACCTGCGCCATCGCCTCGAGCAGCCCGGCGCCGAAGCTCGCGTCGTACGCGCACAGGCTGGTGGACGCCTCGCGCGAGCGGGTCGCGATCCCCCAGTAGCCCGCGGCGGCGTTGTGCACCGAGTTGTGGAAGCGCGTCGGCGAGACCTCGCGCTCGGGGCGCGCGAGCGACTCGCACATGTCGTGCAGGTTCTGGCCGTCGCCGCACGACGCCGTGAATACCGTGCGCGTCGCGGAGGCGTCGCGGCCGGCGTTGAGGAACGCCTCGCGGCCGACGGCGAGCGCGAGCTTGACCGGCAGGCCCGTGCGGCGGCGCTCGGCGGGCGGCAGCAGGTCGCTCGGCGGCACGACGGCCGCCTCGGGGCGATACGGCGCGGTCCCGGCCAGCACCGCTCGGCTCGCCTCCCAGCCCGCTAACCCGGGGCCGAGGACCGCGATGCCTTCGACGTAGGCGCGCATCGCCATGGCTCAGGGCGCTCCGAGCACGAGGCTGCAGTTGCTGCCGCCGAAGCCGAAGGAATTCGAGAGGACGCGCCGCAGCTTCGCGGGGCGCGTCTCGATGAGATAGCCGCTCCCGAGGGAGGGATCGATCCTTCGGGTGCCCGGGCTACCCGGCATGAATCCGCCCTGGATCGCGAGAATGGAGACGATCGCCTCGGTGATCCCCGCGGCGCCGAGCAGGTGGCCGGTCGCTCCCTTGGTCGAGCTGCACGGCGTGCCCACGCCGAACAGATCGCGGACCGCGCGGTCCTCGGACGCGTCGTTCGTGCGCGTCGCCGTCCCGTGCAGGTTGATGTAGTCGACGTCGGACGCCGCGAGCCCGGCGCTCGCGAGCGCGCGCTCCATCGCCGTGCGCGCGCCCAGGCCCTCGGGATGCGGCGTCGACATATGGTAGGCGTCCGAGCTCTCGCCGACGCCGAGCAGCAGCGCGTGCGAGCGCGCCGGGCGCGCTTCCGGCTTTTCGACGATCGCGAATCCGGCGCCTTCGCCGATCGATATGCCGTCGCGCTCGGCGTCGAACGGCCGGCACGGCGCGCGCGACGTCAGCTCGAGGGAATGGAATCCGTAAAGCGTCGTGAGGCACAGCGAGTCGACGCCGCCGACGATCGCCGCGTCGCAGACGCCCGCAGCGATCATGCGCGCGGCGTTGCCGAAGGCCTTGGCCGACGACGAGCACGCGGACGAGATCACGACTTCGGGCCCGCGCAGACCGAGGTAGCGGCGCGCGAAATCTCCCACCGAGCCCGTGTTCTGGGTCTCGCGGTAGCGGTAGTCCGTGGGCAACGCCCCGGTTGCGGGATCGCGGCGGCGGTAGGCGAGCTCGGTCTCGAGCACGCCGGACGTGCTGGTGCCGACGAAGACGCCGACGCGGTGCGCGCCGTACTTCTCGCGCAGCGCCGCCGCCGCGCGCGCGAAGCCGCCGGACTCGAGCCCGAGCTGCGCGAGACGGTTGTTGCGGCAATCGTAGGCCGCGAGGTCGGCGCGCACGCGAAGGTCGTCGAGCGCGGCCACGCGCCCGATGCTCGTCTCCAGGCGCACCGTCTCGAAATCGCAGGGCGCGAGCCCCGAGCGCATCGCGCGCAGCGCGTGCGCGACTGCGTCGCGGTCCGCGCCGAGCGAGTTGACGATGGAAAAATCGCTGATGACGAGAGGCTGCAAGGGGATCGCCGGTCGGTGATCTATCGGGCGCCGGGCGCCGGCTCGAGTTTATCAAAAAGGCGGCTCAACGACGCCTCGCGAGGAACAGCACGTTCGCGAACGGTGTGTCGCCGTTCATCGGCTGCGTCGTGACCATCATCCCGCGCCGCTCGAGCAAGGTCCGCCATTGCGCGGCGTCGCGGTACCAGAGCTTGGGCGCGAGCCGTCCGTGCCACAGCTGCGCGATGATCTCGGCGCCGCGCTGCAGCCGGTGCGCGAGGCCGCCGCGGGAATTCGACTCGCGCAGGATCAGCACCCCGCCCGGCCGCAGGGCATGCGCCACCGCGTCGAGCACCCGCTCCTGATCGGCATAGCGCAGGTGATACAGGACGTCGAGAATGACGACGGCGTCGGCCGGCGGCAGCGCCAGGCCGCGGATGTCGCGGCATTCGAGCGCGGCGACCCCGTCGAGCGCGACGCTGCCGGCGCGGATCGAGCGGCGGCGCAGATCGTAGCCGTGCATCGCGAGGCGCGCGGGCGGCGCGGGCCAATCCGCCGGCCAGTCGCCGCGTGCATACTGCTCCTTCGCCGCGGAGAGCAGCGACAGCAGGATGCCCTGCCCGCAGCCGAGGTCGACCAGCGTCCCGGAGTCGGGCAGCACGCCGCTGTGCAGCAGCGCGAAGTAAACCGGGTCCCAGCGGAACTTCCCGCGCGCGTAGTGCCACGCCGCGCGGCCGGCGCGCAGGAACGGCCGGCTCGCCTCCTCGCGCAGCAGGCTAAGCGTCGCGTCCATCGTCGGCGCATCCATCGTCGCACCCCCCCGGCAGCGACACCGGCTTCAGCGAACGCGCTCGCAGCTCATCGAGCAGCGGCGGGAGCACCTCCAGCACGCGCGGTACGCTGTCGTGCAGCAGCAGAATGTCGCCGGCCGCGAGCCCGCGCGTGAGCCGTCGCAGCACGCGCCCGGCGTTGCGGTCGGCCGTGTCGAAGCCGCGCCGGGTCCAGGACGCGTAGCGCAGGCCCAGAGAGACGAGCACCGGATCGAGCAAGGGGCTGCGGAATCCGGCGGGCGCGCGGAAGAACACCGGATCGCGGCCGGTCGCCTGCGCGATGACGCGCTGAGCCGCCTGCACTTCGCGTCGCAGCCCGCGCAGGCCGTAGAGCGCGAAGACGGGCGCGTGCCGGTGACTGTGGCTTTCCACCGTGTGGCCGCGACGCGCGATCTCGCGCGCGATGTCGGGATGAGCCTCGACCCGCTCGCCGACGCAGAAGAACGTCGCCTTCGCTCCGTGGCGATCGAGGATGTCGAGCACGCGCGGCGTGATGTCCGGATGGGGGCCGTCGTCGAACGTGATGCAGACCTCGCCGCGCTCGATCGCGGCGCGCGGCAAGCGCGAGATGTTCGGCCCGAGCAGCGCCGACCGCGGAAAGAAGACGGCCACGCCGAGCGCGCAGTAGTTGGCCGTCAGCGCCGCGAGACCCCAAGGCCAGGCGTCGGGGTGCAGCGCGATGCCAAGCGCCACCGCCGCATGCGCGAGCGCCGAGAGGCGCAGTGCGAGCGCGGGGCGCCGCGCGCCGTTGGCGCGCGTCTGCGAGCCGGCGTAGGCCTGCGTCACGGATGCACCGGCGACGGGCGCGGCGCGCCGCCGCGGGCGAGCGCTGCGGAGAAGACCAGCGCCAGGACCGCGCCGGACCCGACGGTGGATCCGATCGCGCTCAGCAGCGGCACCCGCGAGAACGCGAGCAGCCCGAAGCCGATGACCGTCGACAGGCACGCGAACCCGAGCGACACGACGGTGCGCTCGCGGTCGTGTCCCGACGCCGCGCGCCGCTCGAAGAACAGCGAGTAGTTCGAGCCCACCGCGACCACGAGCAGCAGCCCGACGAGATGAAACATCGACAGCTTCCCGGCGACGAGCAAGAGCCCCGCCGCGGTGAGCACCACCGCGGCGACGAGCGGCGCGAGCACGTCGAAGACGCGCGCCGCCGAGCGCAGCGTGACCGACAGCAGCACCGTGATCGCCAGCGCGCCGAGCAGCGAGTGCGCGAGGGCCTCGCGGCGGTAATCGCGATACATGGTCTCCGACTCGCCTTTCAGGTCGAGCAGCACCGCGGAGCCGCCGCCCGCGGCGGCGACCTCCCGGGCGATGTCGTCGGGACGCGTCACGCCGCGAAGCGGCAACATGGCGGCCGCGCCAGCGCCGCGCTGCACGAGAAGGGCGTCGACCTT
>DATDMW010000313.1:0-3354 GCA_036518595.1 Burkholderiales bacterium | reverse complement strand
CATCCCGAGGTCCTTCGCCGTCGGCACGCTCGGCCAGTGCTTGGTGCGCGCGGCGCCGAAGGTCACGAGCAGGCGGAACTGCCCGGCGTCGACGAAGCGGCCCCAGCCGCTCGAGTCCGCCAGCGCCATGACGTGCGCGCCGAGCAGCGCCTGCGTCGCGTCGGCGCTGCCCTTGAACGGCACGTGCAGGAGCTCGATCCCCTGCCTCGCCGCCACCTCCTCCATGAGCAGGTGCGGCGACGTGCCCGTGCCGGTCGACGCGTACGAGAGCTTGCCGGGATTGGCCTTCGCCCACGCGACCAGCTCCCGGAACGACTGGATCGGGGAATCGGAGCGCACCACCACGCCGAAGGTGTAGCCCGAGACGCCGATGACGTAGGTGAAGTCGCGGATCGGGTCCCAGTCGACCTTCTGCATGTGCGGGAAGCGGAACGCGGCGATGGTGAGCTGCGACAGCGTATAGCCGTCGGGCCTGGCGGTGCGCGCGACGTGCAGGGCGCCGATCATGCCGCCGTTGCCCGGGCGGTTCTCGACCACCATCGGCTGGCCGAGGTATTTCGCCGAGATCTCGGAGAAGCGGCGCAGGTGCGTGTCGGTCGAGCCGCCGGCGGGCCACGGGCAGACCAGCGTCAGCGGGCGCGACGGGAAATCCTGCGCGGCGGCCGGCCAGACGAGCGCCAGCGCGAGCAGCGGAAGCAAGCGGGCGAGACCGTTCATTCCGGGTCCTCCTCCACGGCGGCGGGTCACAGCTTGCCCAAAAGGTTGATGTACGTCAAACGGGTAGGACCCGGCCGCTCGCCGGCGTCGGGGCGCGGGTTAGAATCTGCGCCTTTCCAAGCCCATCGACCCGATGCCGCTCGACGCCGCCCGCGCCGATCTCACGCTCGCAGTCGTCGGCGCCGGGGTCATGGGGCGCGGCATTGCGCAGCTGTTCGCCCAGGCCGGGATCCGGGTGCTGCTCCACGACGCCCGGGCGGGCGCGGCCGACGAGGCGCGCCGCGAGGTCGCGAAGCAATTCGACCGCCTCGCCGAGAAGGGGCGGATGCAGCGCGCCGACGCCGACCGCGCCGCGAGCCGCATCGAGGTCGCCGGCGCGCCCGCCGGGCTCGCGCCCGCGCACGGCGTGGTCGAGGCGATCGTCGAGTCGCTCGACGCGAAGCGCGCGCTGTTCCGCGAGCTCGAGGCGATCGTCGCCGAGGACTGCCTGCTCGCGAGCAACACGTCTTCCCTCTCCGTCACGGCGATCGCGTCGGCCTGCCGGCGTCCGGAGCGGGTCGGCGGCTTCCATTTCTTCAACCCGGTGCCGCTCATGAAGGTGGTCGAGGTCGTCGACGGCCTGCTGACCGCGCCCTGGGTCGGCGACTCGCTCGCCGCGATCGCCGCGCGCTGCGGCCACCGCGCGGTGCGCGCGAAGGACACGCCGGGCTTCATCGTCAACCACGTCGGGCGCGGCTACGGCACCGAGGCGCTGCGCGTCGCGGGAGAAGGCGTCGCCGGCTTCCACGAGATCGACCGCATCCTGCGCGAGGCGGCCGGCTTCCGCATGGGGCCGTTCGAGCTGCTCGACCTCACGGGCCTCGATGTTTCGCATCCCGTCATGGAGTCGATCTACCGCCAGTACTACGACGAGCCGCGCTACCGGCCCTCGCCGATCACGGCGCAGCGGCTCGCGGCGGGCGTGCTCGGGCGCAAGTCGGCGCGCGGGTTCTACGCGTACGCGGACGGCAAGCCGAGCACGGAGCCCGAGGATCCGGCGCCCGCGGCGCGCCCGGCTCGCGTCTGGATCAGCCGCGCGGGCGCGGGCATGAAGCTCGGCGAGCTGCTACAGAAGCTCGGCGCTCCATTGGACCCCAACGCGCGCCCGGCGGCGCAGTCGCTCTGCCTGGTCGCGCCGCTCGGCCAGGACGCGACCACGACCGCGCTCGAGGAGGGGCTCGATCCGCGGCGCACGCTCGCCGTCGACTGCCTGTTCCCGATGGAGAAGCGGCGCACGCTGATGACGACCCCGGTCACGAGCCCGACGATGCGCGAGGCCGCGCACGGGCTGCTCGGCACCGACGGCGTGCCGGTCTCGGTGATCCGCGACAGCGCCGGATTCGTCGCGCAGCGCGTCATCGCGACCGTCGTCAACATCGCCTGCGACGTCGCGCAGCAGCGCATCGCCTCGCCCGCGGACATCGACGCGGGGGCGACGCTCGGCCTCGGCTACCCGCAGGGCCCGCTCGCCTGGGGCGACGCGCTGGGGCCCGCCACGCTGCTGCGTATCCTCGAAGCGATGCAGGCCTTCTACGGCGACCCGCGCTACCGGCCGAGCCCCTGGCTGAAGCGCCGCGCGCTGCTCGGCGTATCATTGCTCACTCCCGAAGCCTGAAGCGAGAACCGGCATGAACGCCCCCGAAACCAAACCCAGGAAGGCCGAGTTCTCGTGGCAGGACCCGCTGCGCTTCGACGCGCAGCTCTCCGACGACGAGCGCATGGTTCGCGACGCCGCCGCCAAGTACGCGAAGGACAAGCTCGCGCCGCGCGTGCTCGAGGCGTTCCGCCACGAGAAGAGCGATCCCGCGATCTTTCGCGAGATGGGCGAGCTGGGCCTGCTCGGGCCCACGATCCCGGCCGAGTACGGCGGCGCCGGCATGAGCTACGTCTGCTACGGCCTGATCGCGCGCGAGATCGAGCGCGTCGACTCGGGTTACCGCTCGATGCTCTCGGTGCAGAGCTCGCTCGTCATGCTGCCGATCCACCGCTTCGGCAGCGAGGCGCACCGGAAGAAATATCTGCCGAAGCTCGCGACGGGCGAGATGATCGGCTGCTTCGGCCTCACCGAGCCCAACCACGGCTCCGATCCCGGCAGCATGCAGACCCGCGCGAAGAAGGTCCCGGGCGGCTACAGCCTCACTGGCTCGAAGATGTGGATCAGCAACTCGCCGATCGCGGACCTGTTCCTGGTCTGGGCGAAGACCGAGGACGGCAAGATCCGCGGCTTCCTGCTCGAGAAAGGCGCGAAGGGCCTCTCCGCCCCGGCGATCCACGGCAAGATGGGCTTGCGCACCTCGATCACGGGAGAAGTCGTGCTCGACGACGTGCGCGTGCCCGAGGACGCGCTCATGCCTCGCGTCGAGGGCCTGAAGGGTCCGTTCACCTGCCTGAACGCCGCGCGCTACGGCATCGCGTGGGGCGCGCTCGGCGCCGCCGAGTTCTGCTGGCAGGCGGCGCGTCAGTACACGCTCGATCGCAAGCAGTTCGGGCGGCCGCTCGCGGCGAACCAGCTCATCCAGAAGAAGCTCGCCGACATGCAGACGGAGATCGCGCTCGGCCTCCAGGGCTGCCTGCGCCTGGGGCGACTCAAGGACGAAG
>DATDMW010000312.1:0-7538 GCA_036518595.1 Burkholderiales bacterium | reverse complement strand
CCGGCCTTCTCCGCGCCGATGCTCTCGCGCGTCGGCCCGAGATAGTCGGTGTGGTCGATGCCGATGCTGGTCAGGACCGCGCAGTCGGCGTCGAAGACGTTGACCGCGTCCAGCCGTCCGCCGAGGCCGACCTCCAGGATGACGACGTCGAGCGCCTCGGCGCAGAAGATCTCCCAGGCGGCGAGCGTCCCGAATTCGAAGTAGGTGAGCGGCACCTCGCGCCCTTCGTGCGCGCGGGCGCGTTCGACGCTCTCGAAGCCGGCGATCAGCCGCTGATCGCCGACGGGCCGCCCGCCGATGCGCACGCGCTCGTTGTAGCGCAGCAGATGCGGCGAGGTGTAGAGGCCGACGCGGTAGCCCGCCGCGAGCGAGATCGCCTCGAGCAGCGCGCAGGCGGAGCCTTTGCCGTTGGTGCCACCGACGACGATGAGCACTGCGCCGGTGTCGCTGCCGAGCCGTTCGCGCACCTCGCGCACGCGCTCGAGGCCCATCTCGATGGTCTTCGGGTGGATGCGCTCGATGTACTCGAGCCACCCGGAAAGGTCTGTTGCGGTCGCGCTCAGCTCGCGGGTCCCGGCTGGCGCTGCAGCAGCGTGATCAGGCTCGCCAGCTTGTCGCGCATCTGGCGCCGGTCGACGATCATGTCGATGGCGCCCTTCTCCAGAAGGAACTCCGCGCGCTGGAAGCCTTCGGGCAGCTTCTCGCGCACGGTCTGCTCGATGACCCGCGGGCCGGCGAAGTCGATCAGGGCGCGCGGCTCTGCGATCACGATATCGCCGAGCATGGCGAAGCTCGCCGACACGCCGCCCATGGTCGGGTCCGTGAGCACGGTGATGAACGGCAGCTTGCGCTGCGAGAGCAGCGTCAGCGCCGCGGTGGTCTTCGCCATCTGCATGAGCGACAGCAGCCCTTCCTGCATGCGCGCGCCGCCCGTGGCGGTGATGCAGATCAGGGGCAGGTTCTGGTCCAGGCAGGCGTGCACGCCGCGCACGAAGCGCTCGCCGACCACCGAGCCCATCGATCCGCCCATGAACTCGAACTCGAACGCGGCCGCAACCACGGGCGTGTTCCGGATCGCGCCCTGCATGACGATCAGGGCGTCGGTCTCGCCCGTCTCCTTCTCCGCCTCCTCGATGCGCTCGGGATAGCGCTTGCTGTCCCTGAACTTCAAGCTGTCGACCGGCACGACCTCGGCGCCGATCTCGAAGCGGCCTTCCGGGTCGAGGAGCAGGTCGAGGCGTGTGCGTGCGCTGACGCGGTTGTGGTAGCCGCATTTCGGGCAGACGCTGGCGTTCTTCTCGAGATCCGTGGCGTACAGCACGGCCGCGCACGAATCGCATTTCGTCCACAGGCCCTCGGGCACGGTCTTGCGCGCGCCCGTGCCGGTGCGGTTGATCTTCGGCGGGAGCAGCTTCTGCAGCCAGCTCACGAGGCCACCTTCCGCGCTTCGTCCATCGCCCGGCGCACGCCGCGCAGGAACGCGCCGACGCTCTGCGCGGCCTGTCCGGGCGCCGCGCTCTCCACTTCCTGCACGATGCGGCTGCCGATGACGGCGGCGTCGGCGAACTCGCAGATCGCGCGCGCCGTGGCGCCGTCGCGGATGCCGAACCCGACGCCGATCGGCAGCCTCGTCGCCTTGCGGATGCGCGCGATGTTCTTCTCGACGTCGGCGAGGTCGAGGTGCGTCGCGCCCGTGATGCCCTTCAGCGAGACGTAGTAGATGTATCCGCTCGCGACCTTCGCGACCGCGGCGACGCGCTCGGCCGTGGAGGTCGGCGCGAGCAGGAACACGAGGTCCATGCCGCCCCGGCGCATCGCGTCGGCGAGCGGCGCGCACTCCTCGGGCGGATAGTCGACGACGATCGCGCCGTCGACCCCCGCGTCATCGGCTTCCTCGACGAAGCGCTCGACGCCCATGGCCTCGATCGGGTTCGCATAGCCCATGAGCACGAGCGGCACGCGGTCGTCGCGGCGGCGGAACTCGCGCGCCATGGCGAGCACCTGCGGCAGGCCGGTGCCGTGCCTGAGCGCGCGCTCGCCCGCGCGCTGGATCACGGGGCCGTCGGCCATCGGGTCGGAAAACGGCACGCCCACCTCCAGGATGTCCGCGCCGGCTTCCACCATCGCGTGCAGGATGGGAACCGTCGCCGCAGGATCCGGATCGCCCGCCGTCACGTACGGGATGAGCGCCTTGCGGCGCTCGCGCGCGAGCCGCTCGAAGGTGGCCTGGATGCGCGACATCAGAGCGCCGCCTGCGCCGGCGCGCTCGCGGCGGGCGCCTCGAAGGCCCGGTGCTCGAGCCGCGACACGCGGCGCCTGGCCGTCGCGAAATAGCGGCGGTTCAGCTCGAAACCGACGAAGCCGCGGCCGTGCTTCAGCGCCGCGACGGCGGTGGTGCCGCTCCCCATGAACGGATCGAGCACCAGTCCGCCGGGCGGACAGCTCGCGAGCACCATGCGCTCGACGATCTTGAGCGGCTTCTGCGTCGGATGGTCCTCGCGCTCGGGGTCCTGGCGGTGCAGGCGCGTCTCGCTCCACACGTCCTTGGGGTTGTACCCGACCTCGAGCCATTTCTTGCCGACGAAGATCGAGCGCGTGCGCGCCTTCTTGGTCGCCGGATCGTAGGCGATGCGCACGCTGTCGAGGTCGAAATAGTAGTCGCGCGACAGGGCGAACAGCCCGATCGTGTCGTGCACCGAGGAGAACTTGCGGGTGCTCCCGCCCATGCTCGGGACTTTCCGGTCCCAGATGATCTCGTTGATCATCAGCATGCGCGTCTTCAGATGGCTGAAGACCTCGGGGCTGTTCTGCCAGGTGAGGAACACGTAGAGGCTGCCGGAGGGCTTGAGCTTCGGGATCACCGCGTCGGTCCAGCGGCGGCTGAAGTCGAGATAGTCGGCGCCGCTCAGCCGGTCGGAGTCGTTGCCGTAGTCCTTGCCCAGGCCGTAGGGCGGATCGGCGACCACGAGGTCGACGCTCGCATCGCGCACGCGCGAGATCGCGTCGAAGAAATCCTCGTTGAACAGGCGCGCGCCGCCGAAGACGGGCGCGTTCAAAACCTGATTCCCGACTTCTCGGCGACGGTGTGCATGTCCTTGTCGCCGCGTCCCGAGAGGTTGACGAGGAGGATCGCGTCCTTCGGCAGGGTCGGCGCGAGCTTCGTCGCATAGGCGATCGCGTGCGCGGATTCGAGCGCCGGGATGATGCCCTCGAGCCGGCACAGGTCGTGGAACGCGGCGAGCGCCTCGGCGTCGTCGATGGTGACGTACTCGGCGCGCCCCGAGTCCTTCAGCCACGCGTGCTCGGGGCCGACGCCGGGATAGTCGAGCCCCGCCGAGATCGAGTGCGTCTCGACGATCTGGCCGTTCGCGTCCTGGAGCAGGTAGGTGCGGTTGCCGTGCAGGACGCCGGGTTTGCCCGCGACGAGCGACGCGGCGTGCTTGCCGGTCGAGAGGCCCAGCCCGCCCGCCTCGACGCCGATCAGCCGCACCGACGCGTCGGCGATGTACGGATGGAAAATGCCGATCGCGTTCGAGCCGCCCCCGACGCAGGCGATCACGGCGTCGGGCTGCCGCCCGGCCTGCTCGCGCATCTGCCCGATGCACTCGCGGCCGATCACCGACTGGAAGTCGCGCACCATCATCGGGTACGGATGCGGCCCGGCGCAGGTGCCGATGATGTAGAAGGTGTCCTCGACGCGCGTCACCCAGTCGCGCATCGCCTCGTTCAGCGCGTCCTTGAGCGTCTTCGAGCCCGAGTCGACCGGCACGACCGTCGCGCCGAGCAGCTTCATGCGGTAGACGTTCTGCACCTGGCGCTTCACGTCCTCGCTGCCCATGTACACGACGCATTCCATGCCGTAGCGCGCCGCCACGGTGGCCGCGGCGACGCCATGCATCCCGGCGCCGGTCTCCGCGATCACGCGGCGCTTGCCCATGCGCCGCGCGAGCAGCGCCTGGCCGATGGTGTTGTTGATCTTGTGCGCGCCGGTGTGGTT
The DNA here is from genome assembly GCA_036518595.1 of Burkholderiales bacterium. Lineage (GTDB taxonomy): Bacteria > Pseudomonadota > Gammaproteobacteria > Burkholderiales > SG8-39 > VBDM01. The sequence goes on along the minus strand of DATDMW010000312.1, from coordinate 3,541 downwards.
CAGGTCCTCGCGCTTGATGTAGATCTGCGCGCCCCCGGCCTTCGCGGAGAGGCGCTTGGCGTGATAAACGGGGCTCGGGCGGCCCACATAATGTTTGAGCTCGTCCGCGAACTCGGCCTGGAACTCGGCGTCGTCGCGCGCACGCTCGTACGCCTCGCGCAGCTCGTCGAGCGCGTGCACCAGCGTCTCGGCGACGAAGACGCCGCCGTACGGACCGAAGTGCCCGCGCTCGTCGGGCAGGTCAACCATCCGCATTCCGGACTCCTGCGATAAACGCCGCGATCTTCGCGGCGTCCTTCAAGCCTTTCGACGATTCCACGCCGGTCGACACGTCCACGCCCCAGGGCCGGACGCGCCGCACGGCTTCGCCGACGTTTGCCGCGGTCAGGCCGCCCGAAAGGATGATCGGCCGCTCGGCGCGCGCCGGCACGAGGCTCCAGTCGAACGCGCCTCCGGTGCCGCCCCACAGCTCGTCGTGGTAGGCGTCGAGCATCCAGCCCCGGGCGGTCGTGTAAGGCGCCAGATATTCTAGCAAATTCAACCCCGGACGAATCCGCGCCGCCTTGATGTAGGGCCGCTCGAAGCCGGCGCAGAACGCCGGGTCCTCGTCGCCGTGGAACTGCAGCAGCGCGGCGCCCGCTGCGATCGCGCCCTCGACCTCACCGCGCGAGGGATTCACGAACACCGCGACCGGCGTCACGAACGGCGGCAGCGCCTCGACGACGGCGCGCGCGCGATCCGGCGTCACATAACGGGGACTCGGCCGGTAGAAGATGAGGCCGATCGCGTCCGCGCCGTGCGCGGCCGCCGCTTGCGCGTCCTCGACGCGCGTGATGCCGCAGATCTTGACCCGGGTGCGCGTGCTCATGCGTCGAAGGGCATCATACGGGTGAACTCGGGCAGCTTCCAACGCGCGTCGTAGCGCACACCCGCGAGGTACAGCCCGTCGGGCGCGAAGGTCGGCGCGGCGAGCCGGCGGTCGCGCTTCGCCATCAGCTCCGCGACCCACTCCGGCGGCTGCCGGCCGTTGCCGACGTAGACCAGGCAACCGACGATGTTGCGCACCATGTGGTGCAGGAACCCGTTGGCGGCGAAGTCGAGCAGCAGATACGGGCCGTTCACCGAGATCTCGGCGCGGTCGAGCACGCGCACCGGGCTCTTCGCCTGACATTCCGACGAGCGGAACGCCGAGAAGTCGTGCTCGCCGAGCAGCGGCCGCAGCGCGCGCCGCATCGCCTCGGCGTCGAGCTCGCCATGGAACCAGCCGACCAGCCCCGAGAGCAGCGCGGGCCGCACGGGATCGCGATACAGCACGTAGCGGTAGCTCCGCCCGGTGGCCGAGTAGCGCGCGTGGAAGTCGTCCTCGACGCGCACCGCCCACTGCACCGAGACCGTCTCCGGAAGCAGCGCGTTCGCGCCGCGCACCCAGGCCGTGTCGGGACGCTCGGCTTGCGTATCGAAGTGCGCGACCTGCGCGCTCGCGTGAACCCCGGCGTCGGTGCGGCCCGCCGCGGTCAGCGTCACCGGCGAGCCGGCGATCTCGGCGAGTGCGCGCTCGAGTGCGTCCTGCACGGCCCTGCGCGAGGGCTGGGTCTGCCAGCCCTCGAAGCCGGTGCCGCGGTATGCGACGCCTATCGCGATGCGCATGTTCGTATCGGTCCTCGAAAAACGAAATCGGCGCCGTCGGCGCCGATTCGATGGGACGCTCGCGGAGCGCTATGCGGCGCCGAGCGCCTGGAGCATGCTCTGCGCCCGCTGCTGCTGCGCCGTGTCGCCTTCCTTCACGACCTCCTTCAGCAGCTCGCGCGCACCGTCCTTGTCGCCCATCTCATCATAGGCCTTGGCGAGGTCGAGCTTGGTCGCGACCTCCTGCCATCGCGGGTCCGGGGCCCCTCCGGCAGGAGCGGCGTCGGCGGGCTCGGCCCCGATATCCAGGCTGATCGCCGAGAGGTCGATCGCCGGCGCCTTCGCGGGCTCGGCTTGCGGATCCGGCGCTGCGCCCGGCAGGCCGCCGAGGTCGAACTCGATCATGCCGTCCGCTGCGGGCGCCGCGGCGGGCGGCGCTGCGGGCGCGGCGACGGCAGCCGGCGCGGCGGCAGGCGTTCCGGGAAGCTCGAGATCGAAATTGAGCGGGGCGTCGGCGCCCGCGGGGGCAGCCTCGGCCGAAGCGGGCGCGAGCGCCGCGTCGATGATCAACGTGCCGCCCGGAGAAAAGTCGCTCTTCTCCTGTGCCGCCCTGTCACCGCCCAGGCCCAGGTCGAAATCGAGGCCCGCCGGCGCCGAGGCGGCCGCCGCGGGCTCGGCGTCGAGCGCGATGTCGGGCGTCTGCTCGGCGGGCGTCCCGCTGCCCAGATCGAGGTTGAAATCGAGCGCCGCCGCAGGTGCCTCCGTGCTCGGCAGCACCAGGTCGGGCATCACGGGCGCCGCCGGCGCGGCGGCGACATCGGGCATCGTGACATCGGGACCGCCGCCCGCGCCGCCGTACATCGCGTTCTGCGGGTCGATGCCGCGCCCGAGGCTCATCGCCTTGTCCCACTCGGCTCCCTGGCCGCCGGTGATCGACTGCAACTCGCTCACGCCGTCCTGGAACGCCTTGGTGTCCTTGCGGTTGGCGTAGATCTCGAGCAGCTTCAGGCGGATCGCGGGGCGGCCCGAATCCTTGGCGAGCGCTTCCTTGAGGATTTCCTCGGCTTGCGCGTCGCGGCCGTAGGCCATGTACACGTCGGCCTCGGCGATCGGGTCGATCTCCTCGGTGTCGATCTTCCCGATGCCGCTCTGGCTGAAGTCGCTCTGGAACGAGCTCGAGCCGGTATCGATGCTCTGGCCGCCCGACGTCCCGAAAACAGAGTTGGCGTCGGAGCTCGGCGCGCCGCTCAGCTCCGTCGCGGCGCCCGCTTCACGTTTTTTTTTTCGCCAGGCGTAGGCGGCGTAACCGAGCAGCACGACCATGATGCCGGTACCGTGCATCCAGTATTCCTCCCCAAGCGCCAGCGCCTGGTCCAGCATATCGGGCTCGGGAGGCGCCGTCTTCGGCGCGGCCTTCGGGGCGGCCTTCGGGGCGGCGGCGACCGCTTTGGGCGCTTCGGGGGCTTTCGCGGCCTCGGGCGCCTTGGGCGCTTCGGTTGCCTTCTGCGCCTCTGGAGCTTTGGCTGCTTCCGGGGCCTTGGGTGCGGCCGCCGGCGGCGTTGCCTGGGCGACCTGGGTCGGGGCTTTCGCGGCCGGTACCGGGTCCGGGGCCTTCGCCGCGGCCGGGGCGGGAGCCGGAGCCGGCTGCGCCGCAACCGCGGGCGTCGGCGCCGGGGCGGCTTTCGGGGCGGGCGCGGCAGCTGCTTTGGCGGCCTCGGCCTGCTGCTGCGCCTGGGCGCCGGCGCCACTCTTCAGCGCGAGCAACCGCTGCATGTCGGCGACGTTCTTCTCGAGCATCGCGACGCGCTCGTTCGCTTCCTTGAGCGCCTTGTCCTTGGCCGCCGCGTCGTCGGCGGCGGCGACCGTGGCGGCGCTGCTGCCCGCCTTCGCGTCCCCGCTCGACAGCCGCAATTGA
>DATDMW010000311.1:0-2192 GCA_036518595.1 Burkholderiales bacterium | reverse complement strand
CAACGAAGGCGCAGGCGTGGTCGAGGCGGTGGGGGCGGGCGTCAGCCACGTGAAGGCGGGCGACCGGGTCGCCTATACCGGAGGCCCGATCGGCGCCTACGCCGAGGTACGCAACATGCCCGCCGACCGGCTGGTCGTTCTGCCCGAGGGCATCTCGTTCGAGACCGGCGCCGCGATGATGCTGAAGGGCTGCACCGCGACGTACCTGCTGCGGCAGACCTACAAGGTGCAGCGCGGCGACACCATCCTCTTCCACGCCGCGGCGGGCGGCGTCGGCCTGATCGCGTGCCAGATGGCGAAGGCGATCGGCGCCACCGTCATCGGCACGGTCGGCTCCGACGACAAGGCGAAGCTCGCGCGCGCACACGGCTGCGACCACACGATCGTGTATACGCGCGAGAACTTCGTCGAGCGCGTGAAGGCGCTGACCGACGGCAAGGGCGTCCCGGTCGTCTACGACGGGGTCGGCAAGGACACCTTCATGCAGTCGCTCGACTGCCTGCGGCCGCGCGGGCTGATGGTCAGCTTCGGCAACGCCTCGGGCGCCGTGGGCCCGACCGACCTCGGCATTCTCGCCGCGAAGGGCTCGCTCTACGTCACGCGGCCGACCCTGAACACCTACGCCGCGAAGCGCGAGGACCTGGTCGAGCTGACGAAGGAGCTGTTCGATTTCGTGAAGTCGGGCAAGGTCAGGATCGAGGTGAACCACAAATACCCGCTGAAGGACGCGGTGCAGGCCCACCGCGACCTCGAGTCGCGCAAGACCACGGGGTCGGTGATCTTCACTCCCTGAGCGGATGACCGCGCTCTACCCGGAGATCGAGCCGCGCTCGAGCGGCATGCTGCGGCTCGATGCCGTCCACTCGATGTACTGGGAGGAGTGCGGAAGCCCGCGCGGGATCCCGGTCGTTTTCCTGCACGGCGGACCGGGCGCGGGCAGCTCGACCAAGCACCGGCGGCTGTTCGACCCCGCCGCCTACCGCATCGTCGTCTACGACCAGCGCGGGTCCGGGCGCTCGACGCCGCTCGGCGAGCTGCGCGACAACACGACGCCGCATCTCATCGCCGACCTCGAGACGCTGCGCCGCCACCTGGGGGTGGAGCGCTGGCTGGTGTTCGGCGGATCGTGGGGCAGCACGCTCGCGATCGCGTACGCCGAGCATCACCCCGAGCGCTGCCTCGGGCTCGTGCTCCGCGGCATCTTCCTCTGCCGGCGGAGCGAGATCGACTGGTTCCTGTACGGGCTGCGCAACGTCTATCCGGAGCCCTGGGAGCGCTTCGCGGGTTTCCTGCCGCCCGACGAGCGCTCGGACCTCCTCGTGAATTACCACCGCCGCCTGGTCGATCCCGATCCCGCGGTGCACATGCCGGCTGCGCGCTCGTGGAGCGTGTACGAGGGGTCGTGCTCGACGCTGATGCCGAGCGACGAGACGGTCGCGTACTTCGCGAGCGACGGGGTCGCCCTCGGCCTCGCGCGCATGGAAGCGCACTACTTCATGAACGACATCTTCCTGCCGGCGGATTCGCTGCTCGCCAACGCCGCTCGCCTGCGCCGCGTCCCGGGGATCATCGTCCAGGGCCGCTACGACATGGTGTGCCCGGCGGTCACGGCGCACGAGCTGCACGCCGCGTGGCCCGAGGCCGTCTTCCGCATGGTGCCCGACGCGGGCCACTCGGTGTGGGAGCCGGGAATCCAGAGCGAGGTGATCGAGGCGACCGAGCGGTTCAGGTCGCGCGGGTCGTTCTGAAGCGAAAACGACGCCGCCCGGGGGCGGCGTTCGGGGCGGCGGTTCCGGCTACTGGATGTGCAGCGTCTTCATCGCCTTGCCGAGGACCTCGACCGACTCCTGGTGCTTGCCGGCCTTGTGCAGCGTCTCGCCCTGGGCGCGCTGCTTCTTGACCTCGGCGAGCTGGGCCGGCGTCAGGCTGGGGTTTTTCGCGAGCGCTTCGTCGATCTTCTTCATGTCCGCGGGACAGTGGAACGCCAGCGCCGAGGCGCTCGCCAGCATCAGGACCGCGAACAGGGCTGCGTGGATCTTCTTCATGTTGTTGCTCCTGGCAGTGGATAGGGACGGCTTTCGCCGCGTCCGGTAAACACGGTCGCACCCGTTGGTGTTCCATGGACGGACCGGTGCGCATCCGGCGGCCCCGATAGAATAGCGGGACCTTGAGTCGAGAACCAGAACCACGAG
>DATDMW010000310.1:0-2754 GCA_036518595.1 Burkholderiales bacterium | reverse complement strand
AACTTCGAGATCCCCGAGCCGTTCCAGGAGAGCCTGCTGCGCTCGCTCGAGTGGGCGGTGCCGGTGCAGATGGTGGTGTTCCTGCTCTCCGGGCTGTACCGCGGGATGTGGCGCTTCGCGAGCCTCACCGACCTCAAGCACATCGCGCTCGCCGTCGGCCTGTCCGCGGCGCTCGTCGCCACGGTGCTCTACATGGCGCAGCCCGAGCTGCTCGTCCCGCGCTCGGTGCTCATCCTCGACCCGGTGCTGCTCGTGCTCGCCATGTCGGGCAGCCGCCTCGCCTACCGCTACCTGCGCGAGCACCGCCTGCGCGACGTCCTCGCCGGCACGCGCAAGGCCGTGCTGGTGCTGGGCGCGGGCGAGGCCGCCGAGAAGCTGATCGCCGAGCTCGCGCGCAGCCAGGAGTGGCGCATCGTCGGGCTGCTCGACGACGACCCGGTGAAGCAGGGCCGCGACATCCACGGCATCCGCGTGCTCGGGCCGCTCGACGCGCTGCCGCGCTACGCGCGCCGCGAAGGTGCCGAGCACGCGATCATCGCCATGCCCGGGGTCGCGCACGCCATCCGGCGCCGCGCGGCCGACCTGTGCGCCGCGGCCGGGCTGCGCGTGATGACCGTGCCGTCGTTCGACGATCTCGTCGGCGGCAAGGTGACGATCTCGCAGATCCGCAACATCGAGCTCGACGACCTGCTCGGCCGCGACCCGGTGCGCCTGGACAGCGCGGGCCTCTCGGGCTGGCTCGAGGGCAGCACGGTGCTGGTCACCGGCGCGGGCGGCTCGATCGGCGCCGAGCTCTCGCGCCAGGTCGCGCGCTTCCGCCCGAGGCTGCTCGTCCTGCTCGAGCTGAACGAGTACGCGCTCTACACCATCGAGCAGGAGTTCGCCGCGCGCATGCCCGAGGTCGCGATCGAATGCGTGATCGGCGACGTGCGCAGCGCCGCGCGGGTCGCCGAGATCCTCGGTCGCGTCCGCCCTGAGGTCGTGTTCCACGCCGCCGCGTACAAGCACGTGCCGCTCATGGAGCGCGACAACGCCTGGGAAGCGGTGCAGAACAATGTCCGCGGGACGCTGACGATCGCGCGCGCCGCGCAGGCGAGCGGCGTCGAGAAGTTCGTGCTGGTCTCGACCGACAAGGCGGTGAACCCTGCGAACGTCATGGGCGCGACCAAGCGGCTCGCCGAGATGGTGTGCGGCGCGCTGCAGCGCGGCTCGTCCACCTCGTTCGTCACGGTGCGCTTCGGCAACGTGATCGGCAGCACCGGCAGCGTGATCCCGAAGTTCCGCGAGCAGATCGCGGCCGGCGGCCCGCTCACGGTGACGCATCCCGAGGTCACGCGCTATTTCATGTCGATCCCCGAGGCCGCGCAGCTCGTGCTGCAGGCGGGCTGGATGGGACGCGGCGGCGAGATCTACGTGCTCGAGATGGGCACGCCGATCCGCATCGTCGACCTCGCGCGCGAGATGATCCGCCTGTCGGGCTTCTCCGAGACCGACGTGCGCATCGAGTTCGTCGGGCTGCGCCCGGGCGAGAAGCTCTACGAGGAGCCGATCTCCGACCAGGAGCAGACGCTGCCGACGCCGCACCCGATGCTGCGGGTCGCGCGCTCGAGCGACGCGCCGGGGCCCGAATGGCTGGCCGAGCTCGAGCGCTGGCTGGGAGCGCAGCCGGCGCCCGCCCCCGACGATGTGCGCCGCGCGCTCTCGGCGCGCGTCCCCGAATACCGGCCGGCGCCCGCCTAGCGCGCCGACGCGTGCAGCCGCTCGAACGCGGCGAGCGCCTGCTCCACGCCGATGTCGACCGCGTCGCGCGACGCCGGCTGCAGCAGCTCGTGGCGCACGCCCCACGGTCGCCAGCGCGAGGGCTGCGAGTCGCCGAAGAAGCACACGATCGGCTTGCCGAGCGCTGCCGCGAGATGCATCGCTCCGCCGTCGGAGCATACGACCGCGTCGCAGGCGTCGAGGGCGGCGATCAGCTCGGCGAGCCGGAACGTCGGCACCGGCAGCGCGGGCAGGCCCTCGAGCATCGCGACGAGCGCGCGCGCCTTCTCGTCGTCGCCGGGATGTGTGGGATTGCGCTCGCTCCCCGGAGCCCACAGCAGGACGAAGCGCGGGCGCTCGTGCTGCGCGCTGGCGCGCTCGTACAAGGCGCGCGCGAGCGCAGCGAAGCGCTCGGCCGGCCAGCGCTGGCTGGGCTTCCTCGCACTGATATGCAGCGCGACCAGCGGCCCGCCGCCGGGCATGCGTTGGGCGACGTTCGCGCGCATCGTCTCGGCGAGCCCGGGGTCGGGCACGACGCGCAGCCGCGGCTCGGGCGCCGAGATCCCGAGCGGCCCCAGCAGCCGCAGCACGTCCTCGACCTCGTGACGCGCGGCCGGCGCGCCATAAGGAACGGCGCAGTCGACGCGGCGCTCGGCGCGAGCGCGCCCCTCGGTGAAACCGACGACGTGGCGCGCGCCGGCGAGCCGCGCGAGCCGCAGCGAGCGCGGCTGGAATCCCGGCGCCGCGAGGACGGCGTAGTCGAAGCGCTCGCGCCGCAGCTCGAGCACGAGCTCCGCGCGGCGCAGGTAGGTGCCGAGCAGCGACTCGCGCCCCGAGCGGTGCTTCGCCTTGCCGTAGGCGTACACGCGATCGACATCGGGATTGCCGTCGAGCACCTCGCGGTTGTACGAGTTCACGAGGGCGGCGATGAACGCGTCGGGCAGCGCGCGCCGCAGCGCCGCGACGAGCGGCGTGGTGCACACCAGGTCGCCGATG
>DATDMW010000309.1:0-2190 GCA_036518595.1 Burkholderiales bacterium | reverse complement strand
GCACGAAGGCGGCGTAGACCTCCGCTGCGCGGTCGTGATCGGGCTCGTCGGTGTCGTCGTAGAGGAAGACCACGTCGAGATCGCTGCCGTAGCCGAGCTCCTTGCCGCCGAGCTTGCCGTAGGCGATCACGGCAAAGCGCGGGATGTCGCGGTGGCGCACGCGCAGCTGCGACCAGGCGAGCTCGAGCGTCACCTGCAGCATGACGTCGGCGAGGTCCGACAGGTGATCGGCGAGCCGCTCGACCGTCAGCTCGCCCGCGAGGTCCTGCGCGAGCAGCCGGAACACCTGCGCGTGGTGCGCCTCGCGCAGCCAGTCCATCTGCCGCTCCTCGTCGCCGGCGCGCGCGGCGAGCTCGCGCCGCAGTCCCTGCGCGAACGCGCTCCAGTCGGGCGCGGCGAACAGCGTGCGCGCATCGAGCAGCTCGTCGACCAGCACCGGGTGGCGGTTCAGGTACTCCGCCGCCCAGCTCGACGCGCCGAGCAGCAGCGCGAGCCGCGCGAGCACCGCGGGATGCTCGTCGAGGAGCGCGAGGTAGGCCGCGCGGCGGCTGATCGTCTCGGCGAAGTCGAGGCCGCGCGCGAGAGCCGTGTCCGGATTCTCCTGCGCCGCCGCCGCCTCGAGCAGCCGCGGTACCAGCTCGTCGAAGCGCTCGCGGCTCGCCTGCGGCAGGCCGCCGTAGCGGCTGCCCGAGCGCACGGCGGCGAGGCGCGCGGCGGCCGAGCCGGCATCGCCGAAGCCGAGCGCGGCGAGCTTCGCGGCCGCGTCGTCCGGCGGCGCGGTCCAGATCGGCGCGAGCGCGTGCCGCGGCCGCTCCTCGACCGAGAACACCTGCTCGAAATGCCACGACACGCGCGCCCGATGCCGCTCCAGGTCCTCGCGGAAGGCGTCCCAGGAATCGAAGCCCATCGCGCGCGCCACGCGCGCGCGGTCCTCGTCGTTCCCGGGCAGCTCGTGCGTCTGCGCGTCGTCGAGGTATTGCAGGCGGTGCTCGAGGCGGCGCAGGAACACGTACGCTTCGGAGAGCTCGTCCACAGCCGCGCGCGGCAGCAGGGTCTTCGCCGCGAGGAGCTGCAGCACCTCGAGGGTGGGGCGTGCCTGCAGCGAGGCGTCGCGGCCGCCGCGGATCAGCTGGAACGCCTGCGCGATGAACTCGATCTCGCGGATGCCCCCGGGCCCGAGCTTGATGTGGTCGGCGAGCTCGCGCCGCGCGACCTCGGCGCGGATCTGCGCGTGCAGCTCGCGCATGGCCGCGATCGCGCCGTAGTCGAGGTACTTGCGGAAGACGAAGGGCCGCACGATGCCCGCGAGCGCGGGATGATCGCGGCCGGCGAGCGCGCGCGCCTTGATCCAGGCGTAGCGCTCCCACTCGCGCCCCTGGGTCACGAAGTACTCCTCGAGCGCGTCGAAGGGAGTCGCGAGCGGCCCGTCGTCGCCCCAGGGACGCAGGCGCATGTCGACGCGGAACACGAAGCCGTCGCCAGTCGCCTCGCCGAGCGCGGCGATCAGGCGCCGCCCGAGGCGCGTGAAGAACTCGAGGTTCGAAACCGATCGCCCCGAGCTCGTCGACGGGCTTGTCTCTCCCTCTTCGGGATAGAGAAACACGAGATCGACGTCCGAGGACACGTTCAGCTCGCCGCCCCCGAGCTTGCCCATGCCGATCACGACCAGCCGCTGGCGCTCGCCGCCCGCGACCGGGATGCCGAGCGTGCTCTCGAGCTCGGGCTCGAGGAAGGCGAGCGCGCTCTCGACCGCGACGTCGGCGAGCGACGACATCGCGGCGCAGACCTCGGCGAGCGGCGCCTGCCCCGCGAGGTCGCGGGACATGGTGCGCAGGACGACGCGCTGGCGCAGCGAGCGCAGCGCCGCGTGCAGCGAGGCCTCGTCGGCGATGGGGCGCCCGGCGAGGAAGGCGCGCATCGCGTCGCGCGTCCACCCCTCGGCCGGGCCGATCTCGGCGCGCAGCTCGGGCCGCGCGCCGAGCACGTGCCTCGCGTAGCGGGAATATTCGAGCAGGTCCACGGGTGCGGGTAAAATGACGCGGCGCGCGGGCTCGCCCGTGACATGTGTCGGCGTGCGCGCCCGGTCCCGCGTTCAGGAATCCGAATAGCCGCGGATTGTAGTATGCCGGCACCCCCAACTCCGTTGCCGTGAGGCGACACAGGCTTCCGGGACCGTTCGTGCACGTCGAA
>DATDMW010000308.1:0-14986 GCA_036518595.1 Burkholderiales bacterium | reverse complement strand
CCGGCGTCTCGGGCGCCGCGGCGAGCGCCGCGTCCCAGTCGACCAGACCGGCGGGCAGGTCGTGCGCGCCCGCGACCAGCGCGAGCACGAGCGAGGGCGCGCGCGGGATGGCCTCGGCCGCGACCGGGAGCAGCCGGCCTTCCGTGACCAGCGCCGTCGCGCGGTACTTGTCGAGCAGCCAGGCGAGCTTGTCGGCCTTGGTGCCCGGGTTCACCACGCTGAACACGCCGCCCGCCTTCAGGGTGCCGAAGATCGCGACGACCGCCTCGGCGGAGTTGTTCATGAAGACGACCACGCGGTCGCCGCGCGCGAGACCGCGCTCGCGCAGCGCGTTCGCGCAGCGGCTCGCCGCGGCGTCCAGATCGGCGTACGAGAGGCGCGCGCCGCCCGCGACCAGCGCGAGCTTGTCCGGATGGCGCCGCCGGCTCTCTTCCAGGAAGGCCTCGACTCGCACGTCGGCTCCTCAGGTCCCGGCGAACGCGGGCACGGGGCCGGGGCGCAGCGCGCGCGCGTCGTCGCGCTTGCGCTGCAGGTAGGCGACCAGGCCGCGGATCGAGTCGAAGTTCTCGGGCACCATCTCGTCGTCGGCGACCGTGATGCCCCACTCGTCCTCGAGGTAGGAGACGAGCTCGAGGACGCCGGTCGAGTCGATGATTCCCGCATCCAGGAAGGACGCATCGTCGGCGATCGCCTCGATGCCTTCCCGGAACAGGAAGTTGTCGTTGATGAATTTTCGGACTGACGCGCTGATGTCGGCCTGCTGCATGGAGCTTCCTTGTTCGTCTACGCAAAAACGGTTGCCGCGGCGTCGGGCGCACGGGCCGGGACGCCGGCGGCGAATTGGTCGTCGAGCAGCTGCGTCGACAGGATGCCGACGAGCGCCATGTTGTCGCCGATGCCGATCCGGGCGGCGCCGCGGTCGCACTTCGACGCGAGCTTCTCCACCGCGGCCGGGTCGAAGAGCCCGGAGCGCGCGAGCGCCGGCGGCGAAAGCAGCGCACGGGCGTATTCCGGGGCGCCGGCCCCCGTGAAGCACTCGCTCTCGGGCGAGCGGTACGGCTGCTTCGGGCGCTCCGCGATCGCGGCGGGCAGGTACTTGCCGACGGCGCGCCGGAGGATGTGCTTCTCGCGCAGGCCCTTCAGCTTCAGGCGCGGCGGGATGCGCGCGGCGAGCTCGACCACGCGATGGTCGAGGAACGGGAAGCGGCCTTCGACCGCGTTCGCCATCGCGACGCGGTCGCCCTGCGAGGACAGGATGTACCCGGGGAGCAGGTGCGCGGTCTCGAGGTACTGCGCCTGCGACAGCGGATGCCAGCGGGCGAACTCCGGCGGCAGCGACTCGCGCAGCTCGGCCATCGCGTCGTAGCCGCGCAGCTCGGCGCGCAGGTCCGCGGAGAAGAACGCCTTCGCGCGCGCGGTGAGGCGGAAGCGCGGCAGGTGCGAGAACAGCGGGTCGTCGACGGACTCGAGCCCCGTGCCGAAGAAGGCCTGCAGGTAGGCCTGCGGCTGGCGCTGCACGCCCTCGAGGTAGGGATACAGGCGCGACAGCAGCAGCGGCCGCCAGCGCGAGGCGGGCCGCCGCGCCCAGAAGCGGCGCACCTTCGCCTCCTTGAAGATGTCGTAGCCGCCGAGCACCTCGTCGGCGCCCTCGCCGGTCACGACCACCTTGAAGCCGCTCGAGCGCACGTGGCGCGAGAGCAGGTACAGCGGCGCGGGCGCGGTGCGCAGCACGGGCCGCTCGGTGTGCCGGATCACGTCGGGGAAGCGCGATGCGATGTCGGCGCGCGTGCAGCGCACGCTCGTGTGGTCGGTGCGCAGCGCCGCGACCACCTGCCGCTGGTGCTCGCTCTCGTCGAACTCGGCCGACTCGAAGGCGACCGAGAAGGTGCGCAGGCCCGCCCCCGGGAACAGCCGCGCGAGCGCGGTCGTGGCCGAGGAATCGAAGCCGCCGCTGAGATAGGCGCCGACGGGGACGTCGGCGCGCAGCCGGATTCGGGTCGCGTCGATGAGCAGCGCTTCCAGCTCCTCCGCGATCGCCGCCTCGCCGCGGCGGTCGAGCGCGGGACCGCGGCCGTCGGCGCGAGGGTAGTCGAGCTTCCACCAGCGCTCGAGCGCGATGCGCCCGTTCTCGGCGATGAGTCGATGACCCGGCGGCAGCTCGTGAATGCCGGCCCACGGCGTGCGCGGGGCGAGCGGGAACCAGAAGGTGAAGACCTGATCGAGGGCCCTCGGATCGAGGCGAGCCTCGACCCCCGGGAAGCGCAGCAGCGCCTTCACCTCGGAGGCGAAGACGAGCACGCCGTCGCGCACCGTGTAGTAGAGCGGCCGCACGCCCATGCGGTCGCGCGCGAGCACGAGCCGCCGGCGCCGCGAGTCCCAGAGCGCAAACGCGAAGTCGCCGTTCAGCTCGTCGACGCAGCCCGTGCCGAGGTCCTCGTACGCGTGCACGATGGTCTCGGTATCGGAATGCGTGCGGAAGCGGTGGCCGCGGCCGAGCAGCTGGCGGCGCAGCTCGACGTGGTTGAAGATCTCGCCGTTGAACGTGATCCACACGCTCTTGTCCTCGTTCGCGAGCGGCTGCGCGCCGCCCTCGAGGTCGATGATCGAGAGGCGCGCGTGCCCGAGCCCGACCGCGGCGTCGTGGTGCGCGCCGGCGCCGTCGGGCCCGCGGTGGCGCAGCGCGCCCGTCATGCGCTCGATCACGTCGGGCGCCGGCGCGGGCGCAGCGCCCGTGAGCCGGCAGTAGCCTACGATGCCGCACATCCGCGCGCCCTCAGCCCGGTATAGTCCTTATTCGCCATGCGTCGTCCCGTCGAAAGGGTATAGCGGCGTCATTGAAACCGAGCGTCGTGGTGTCATGAACGCATAGGCCGATCGGAGTCGGCCCCGGGCGACAGGCCGGGCCGCCCGGTGTATGCTCGGAGCTCGCTTCACCCAGTGGATCGTTTCGTCCATGGACCATTTCTACCGCACGCGTCGCACGGCCGTAGCAGCAGCCGTGCTCTCCTTCTGGACTATGACGACCGCCGCGCAGACCTACATCGAGCCCGACACGCGCGTCGGCCGGCCGTATCTCGAAGCGGCGCTCGGCGCCTTCGAGCCGCAGTCCACCAACCATCTCGCCAACCAGGACGGCCAGGGCTTCGGCCTCGTCGGCGGCGGCTACCGGCCGACGCCGGGATTCGCCTGGGGCGTCGAGGTGACCGGCTTCGGCCAGCGGGTCGACACGCCGGCGGGCGTCTCCGCGCCTTCGGGCTTCCGCAGCGTCGACAGCCGGTCGCGCCTCTCGACCGATGGGCTCGACGTGAACGCGCGCTGGATCATCCCGTTCGACCGCTGGGAGCCGTTCCTCGGCGCCGGCATCGGCTGGTACCAGTCGCTACTCGAGGTGCGCGGCACGAGCTCCTTCTTCCGCGACACGGTCGCCGAGGAGAAGTCGAACGATTTCGGCGCGCACGCGCTCGCCGGGTTCGACTACTGGATCCGGCCGCGCATCGCGCTCGGCGCCGAGGTGCGCTTCCTGCGGCTGAACGCGCGCTTCGAGTCGCTGGTGCAGGGGACCGAGCACGTCGGCGGCACCTTCCTCATGCTGCGCTACCGCCAGGCGTTCTGACCCGGAGAGCGCATGCCGCAGGCGGCCCGCGACGTGGTGCGCAACATCGTCAAGGACAAGCTCGCCCGCGACGAGGTGGTCGCGTCGATCACCGTGCGGCTGGTGCGCTCGATCGAGATCGCGATGCTCGCGAAGACCGCGGGCTTCGACAGCCTGTACGTCGACGTCGAGCACTCGAGCTTCTCGCTCGACACGACCGGCCAGATCTGCATCGCGGCGCTCGCCGCCGGCGTCGCGCCCTTCGTGCGCGTGCCGACCCGGCGCCCCGAGCACGTTTCGCGCGTCCTCGACGGCGGCGCGCTCGGCGTGATCGCGCCGCATATCGGCACGCCGTCGGAGGCGCGCGAGGTCGTCGCCGCCGCCAAGTTTCCGCCCTTCGGCGAGCGCTCGATGGCGGGCCCGCCGCCGCACCTCCAGTACCGCGCGTTCCCGCCCGCGGAAGCGAACGCCGCGATGAACGAGGCGACCATGGTGGTGGTGCAGTTCGAGACCGCCGACGCGCTCGAGCGCGCCGACGAGATCGCCGCGGTCGAAGGCGTCGACCTGGTGCTGATGGGCACGAACGACCTGCTCGCCGACATGGGGCTCACCGGGCAGTACGAACACCCGCGCGTGCGCGAGGCGTACGCGCACACGATCGCGGCGTGCCGCCGCCACGGCAAGCACGTCGGCGTGGGCGGCCTCGCGACGCGGCCGCAGCTCGCCGCCGAGTTCGTGCAGATGGGCGCGCGCTACGTCTCGACCGGCACCGACCTCGCGTTCCTGCTCGCGGCGGCGACGCAGAAGGCGAAAGAGGCGCACGCGATGGCCGGGGCCGGTGGCTGAGCAGGTCTACGCGTCGGCCGGGGCCGCGCGCGCCTTCGCGCACGCGCTCCTCGCCGCCCACGCGCTGCCCGAGGCGGACGCGCGCCGCTCGGCCGAGTGCCTGGTCCTCGCCGACCTGCGCGGCGTGCAGACGCACGGCCTGCTGCGCCTGCCCGGTTACCTCGACCGTATACGAAAGGGGCTGGTGGACCCGAAGCCCGCGCTCTCGCCCGCGCGCGTGACGCCGGTCGCCGCGGCGCTCGACGGCCGGAACGGCCTCGGCTTCGTCGTCGGCACGCGCGCGATGGCCGAGGCGATCGCGATGGCGCGCGAGTCGGGCATCGGCGTCGTGGCGGTCCGCCGCAGCACGCACTTCGGCATGGCCGCGACCTACGTGCTGCAGGCGCTCGAGGCCGGGATGGTGTCGCTCGTCTTCACCAACGCGTCGCGCGCGATGCCGCCGTGGGGCGGACGCGAGCCGCTGCTCGGGACCAGTCCCCTGGCCGCCGGCGTGCCCGGCGGCAAGCTCGCGCCCTTCGTGCTCGACATGTCGCCCTCGATCGCCGCGCGCGGCAAGATCCGCATCGCCGAGAAGCGCGGCGAGAAGATCCCGCTCGGCTGGGCGCTCGACGGCGAAGGCCGGCCGACGACCGATCCGACCGCGGCGCTCGCCGGCGTCGTGCTTCCGATCGGCGGCCCGAAGGGCTCGGGCCTCGCGATGATGATGGACATCTTCGGCGGCGTGCTCTCGGGCGCGGCGTACGCGGGCGACGTCGGCGACCAGTACAAGGCGTTCGACCGGCCGCAGGACGTCGGTCATTTCTTCCTCGCCATGCGGCCCGACCTGTTCGTGCCGATGGACGAGGTGCGCGCGCGCATGGATACGCTGGTCGCGCGCATCAAGGCCTGTCCCAGGGCCGAGGGTGTCGACGAGATCCTGATGCCGGGTGAGATCGAGTCGCGCCTCGCCGTGGCGCGCGCGAAGGCCGGCATTCCCTACGGCGCCGAGATCGACGCCGTGCAGGCCGAGGCGAAGCGCGCGGGCATCGCCCCGCTCGCGGTGTCGAATCAGCGTCTCGGCCGATGAGCGAAGACCTCGGCGGCTTCGAGCTCGACATCCTGGTCCAGGGCTTCCCGGGCAAGATGGTGTGCCACGGCGGCCTCGGCTGGAGCACGATCGCGCTGCTGCGCGGGCGCGCTCGCGTGGCGCTGGTCGACGTCGGCGCGTTCCCGATGCGCAAGGGGCTGATCGAGCAGCTCGCGCGCCGCGGCCTGAAGCCCGCCGACGTGACCGACGTCCTGCTCACGCATTCGCACTACGACCACTCGGTCAACTGGACGTTGTTCCGCGACGCGCGCATCGTGATCTCGGGCGCGGAGCTCGCGTGGTCGCTCCAGGCGCCGTGGGGCGAGACGCCGGTGCCCGAGCTCTACGTGCGCGAGCTCGCGCGCTGGCCCGGCGTGCACCGCGCCGCCGACGGCGAGGAGGTCATGCCGGGAGTCGTCGCGCACGCGGCGCCCGGCCACACGCCGGGGCACCTGGTGTTCGTCGCCTCCGGGCGCTCGCGCGACGCCGTGTTCACCGGCGACGCCGCCAAGAACCGCGCCGAGCTGCTGTCGCGCCGCGCCGATGCGACCTACGACGCGGCGACGAGCAGCGCGAGCATCGCCATGATCCGGGACCTGTGGGACCGGCGTCCGGGCAGCATCGTCGTTCCGGGCCACGACCTGCCGATGACCCAGGAGAACGGCCGCATCCGCTACCTCGGCGAGCGCGAAGCGGCGCTCAAGGTGTGGGTCGGCGACGATCTGGAAACGACGAAGCTCGTGAAGCTGTCGTTGTGAGCCGCGCGGCCCGTTCGCGCTGAGCTTGTCGAAGCATGTCCTGAGCCGCTCGAAGGACGCGCAAATCGGCCCTCCGCCGAACAAGCTACGGTGCAAGACGAAACGGCATGAAACCGGGCGCCTTCCGGCCTGTCGCAGCGGTATGAGCAGCATTTTCTCAGGGATCGAGAAGCCTCGGGTCGTCTGGGCCTGGCACGTCGTTGGTACCGACTGCCGCTGCCGGCTGCTGTGGAAGCTCGACGACGTCGGCGCGCGTATCTGGGCCGAGAGCCACGAGCTCGACCTCGAGCGCATCGACGGCACCGACGAGGTCAGGACCGTCGCGGCGTGCGGCGTGCCGCCGCGCGGGCGCGCCCTTCGACCGGCTCAGGGCAGGCTCTTCGAGGCACCTGCTCAGGTGCGGCGCTTCCCGCGCAGATAGTCGCCGACGAGGATCGTCGCGGGGTAGAGCACCTGCTCCTCGGTCTGCATGTGGTGGAGCATCCGGGCCGCGAGCTCGGCATACTCCACGCGCCGCTCGGCCTTGGCGGCCGCGAGCAGCTCCTCGAGGGCCGCGCCGATGACGCGGTGCTCGGCCAGCATGTTGTCGAGGTCCTCCCGCAGCCGCCACGCCATGATCACCGCGGCCTCGTCCTCGGGCGACCGGATCCCGCGCACTGCCTGCGCCAGCATCCCGAGCGGCGGCAGCGCGAACGTCTCTTCCTTGTCGATGTGCGGCTTGAGAATCCGCATCAGCCGCTTGGCGCAATCGCCGACCGGTCCCGGCTCGCGCGAGGCGCGGGCGAGCTCGTCGCGCATCAGCTCGTGCTCGCGGCGGAGCGGATCAGGGACGGCGAGCATGGCGATTCGCCTTCACAACAGCACCTCCTCGAGCGCGCGCCGGGGCGTGGGCCGGCCGCCGGCCCGGCCGTAGCCGAGCCTGAAGGCGACCAGCGGCACGCCGGCGGCGCGGAACAGCTTCGCGAACTGCGCCTTGACGGCCGACGCTTCGACCAGCTGGCTGATCGGCTGCAGCGCCAAGCCCTGCAGCGCCGCGACCAGGTACACGCGCTCGAGCAGCTCGCCGGCCCGCATGTACATCGCGTTGCTGGCGCTCGGGGCGCCGATCACGCCGAACAAGGGCGAGCTGTGCAGCGCCTCCGCCCCGCCGCGGACGTCCGCCATTCGGGACCCGAGATGCGTGACCGCGAGCTGCTGCGCGAGTGTCAGCAGCCAGTTGCCGCCGAAGTCGCCCGCGCCGATCGATCGCGCGAGCTCGTCGCGATAGGCGCGGTTCGATAGACCGAGCGCCTCGCCCTCGAGCATGAGCTCGTGCACGGCCAGGCGAATCGTCGGGTCGTCCGTGAGCACGAGGGACAGATCTTCGCCGTCGCGGCAGCGCGCGAACCGCCGCTGCGCCGCCAGGGGCACGGCGAGATCGCGATAGCCGCCGTGGTCGGTGCGGCGCGCGACCAGCGCCTTGAAAAGCGTCGGCGGGCGGAACGGCGCCGGCGTCGGCCGGTCGAGTATCGCGACCTGCGCCACGATGCTGCCGTCGGGTGCCCCGGGCGACCGCGTCACGACGTGGCCCAGGCCGAAATGATCCAGCGCGACGAGCAGGTTCTCGAGCGCGCAGCCGATGCTGACGTGCAGCTCGTGACCGTGCGGGTCCGACACGCGCTGCCAGCGCGACGGGTCGGCGTGGACGCTGATCTGGTCGGCCCGCACCGTGAAGGTCCACGGCTGGGAGTTCCGATTCGACGGCGCAAGGACGGCGTAGCGCAGGGCGAAGCGCAGCTGCTCCTCGCGCGTGCCGCGCGCCGGGTAATCGGCCTCGTTCAGCGACCAGGGATCGGCGATGCGCTGGTCCATCGGTCAAGCCATGGGATCCATTGAATCCCATGGTGACCGAACGCCGGCCGCCGTATTTGATTCAGATCAAGCGCCTCACTGCCACGCGCGGTTGTCGACGGTGTTCTCGTACGTGGCGCCCGGGGCGACGAGCCCCCAGCCGAGGGTCCACTGGTAGGTGTGGTCGAAGCGCTCGCGCGTGTACGGCTCGGGCGGCGCGTTGAGCACGCGCGAGAGCTTGAGCTCCTTGGGCTCGAGCAGGCCGCCCGCCTCCTCGACCAGGTAGCGCGCATGCTTGAGCGGGTTCTTGTCGATCGCCTCGGCGGCGCGCGCCTCGGCGCGGAACATCGCGGCGAGCGTCGGCCCGTCGAGCTCGTCGCCCGCGGCCTCGCTGCGCGTCGAGTGCGACTCCATGAGCACGCGCAGGCCGCGCTTCTCCGCGACCGAGATCCACGGCTCCATCAGGCTCACCGCGGCGACATCGCCGCGCACGAGCGCCTCGATGCGCTCGCGCATGGTGCCGGCGTTCGTCCACTGGATCTGGTCGCGCTTGAGGAAGCCCTCGAGCATCTTGAGCAGGGTGAAGTGCGAGCCGTTGTAGGGGCTGACCGCGATCGGCCGGTTCTTGAGCTGCTCGGGCTCGTAGATGCGCTGCTTCGGGTCGGTGACGATGGCGAAGGTCGACATCGCGGAGCCGAGCGCCACGATCTTCGCCGGGCGGTGGCCCGAGGTCACGTTCGACTCGACCGCACGCTTCATGATGCCCCACTCGCACATGCGGAACTGGTCGCACTTGCCCTGCTCGTAGAGCGACTCCATGGTGCGCGCGAAGATGTTGTCGCGCAGCGCCTGGTGGTCGGAGTCGCGCTGGCCCGTCCCCGGCGTCTTCAGAATGTTGACGTCGAGGCCCTCGTCGCGGAAGTATCCCTCGGCGCGCGCGACCAGCAGCGGCAGGTCGTGGATCGCGTTCATCATCGACACGTTCACCTTCTTCAGAGCCTTTGCGTTCATCGCTTGCCCTTTCTCGGGTGGGTGAATGGAGAAGACGGATCTATTCGAGCGCGAGCGTCTCCGGCGAGAACAGGTCGTCGACCGCGATCGCCTTCGGGATCACGCGCTGCTCGACCGCGAAGCGCACCATGGTCTCGAGCGCGGGCCGGTTCGCGCGCACGCCGAACGGAAACGGGTCGCCGCCGACCACGCGTCCGAGGTCGAGCGCGGTCTGATCGGCGGGCGACAGGTCGCGCCCTTCGCGCAGGCGCGCGAGGTAAGCCGACTTGGACGCCTTGAAGGCGTCGAACAGCTCGCGCGCGAGCCCGGGATGGGCGCGCAGCAGCTCGGCGCGCACGACGATGCCGTGGTTGATCGGGTACACGCCGGTCTTGCGGTAGTACTCGAAGCCGGCGTTGCGGGCGTCGGCGATCAGCGGCCGGATCTCCGGCGAGTCGCTGCGGATGTCGCCGATCGCCGCGCCGATCTCGCCCGAGGCGAGGAGGTCGGGAAGCGCCCGGCCGCGGAACGAGTAGTCGACGTTCGCGGGCGCCTTGTACTCGGCGACGTGCTCGTCGTCGGTCGGCGCCCAGGTGATGCGGTCCAGGTCCACGCCGTACTCGTCCTGCAGCATCCCGCGCGCCCACAGTCCGGTCGTCACCGTGTAGCCGCGGTTCACGCCGACCACCCGGCCCTCGAGGTCCTTCGGCGACTCGATGCCGGCCTTCGCGTTCTTGAACAGCGCCCAGTGATGGAAGTTGCGCGTCACGAAGGCCGGGATCGCGAGGATCGGCTTGCCCAGCGCCCTGGCGCACAGGTAGGTCGTGAACGCCATCTCGCACACGTCGAACTCGAGCGTGCGCACCATGCGCCGCATCGCCGCGGTAATCGGGCTCACCTCGATCTGCGCCAGCGGCGGTCCGCCGCGGACGCCGCCGTCCTTGAGCGCGCGCGTGATGCCGTAATTGCCGATGGCGGTCTTGAGGGCTTGCATCAGGGAGGGCCTCCGGATTCTTCGACTTCAGGTCCCAGGATAAGTTGTCCGCGCCACCGGGGCAATCCCCGTTACTGATAGTAATATTCGCCGGAGGAGGCAACCATGATGTCACCGACCAGAGTCCTGGCGGCGCTGGCGCTCGGCCTCGCCGCGATAACAGCGCACGCCCAGAATTACCCGACGAAGGCGGTGCGGCTGATCATCCCGTTCCCGCCCGGCGGCTCGAACGACGTCGTCGGCCGCATGATCGCGTACCAGCTGTCCGAGCGCCTCGGGAAGCAGGTCGTCGCCGACAACCAGGGCGGCGCGGGCGGCATCATCGGCACCGAGGCCGCGGCCAAGGCCGCCCCCGACGGCCACACGCTGCTCCTGATCTCGGTCGCGCACGCCTTCGGCAGCTCGATGTACAAGCTGCCTTACGACCCGATCGGCGCCTTTGCGCCGATTACCCTGCTCGGGACCGGGCCCGTCGTGCTGTGCGTGAATCCCAAGCTGCCGGTGCGCAGCCTGCAGGACCTCATCGACCTCGCGAAGAAGGAGCCCGGAACGCTCAACTACGCGACCGCCGGCGTCGGCAGCTTCCAGCACCTGTCGAGCGCGCTGTTCAAGCTGCAGTCGGGCCTCGACATCGTGCACGTTCCGTTCAAGGGCGGCGGTCCCGCGATGATGGACGTCGTCGCGGGCAACACCCAGATCACGATCGGCTCGCTCATCCAGATGCTGCCCCAGATCAAGAACGGACGGCTGAGGGCGCTCGGCGTCGGCAGCGCGAAGCGCGTGCCCGCGATGCCCGACGTCCCGACGATCTCGGAAGCCGGTGTCCCCGGCTACGAGGCGACGAACTGGTGGGGCATCGTCGCGCCCGCGGGCACGCCCAAGCCCGTGATCGACCGCCTGCACCGGGAGCTCGTCGTCATCCTCAAGACCGCCGAGACGAAGAAGCGCTTCGAGTCCGAGGGCGGCGAGGCGGTGCCGATGACGCCCGACGAGTTCGGGCGGTTCATCGTGTCGGAGACGGCGAAGTGGGCGAAGGTGGTGAAGGAGGCGGGGATCAAGCCGGAGTAAGCTTTGTAAGCGCGGTCGTCGCAAATTGTGACCTCCTCGAGCGGGGTCACTGGATCACCGCCAGCGGAATGTCGCCCAGCCAGAGATATTCTCGCCGGGTCTTCCCGTCCGGATCGCTCTCCGCGATCAGCCGCCCTTTCGTGTCGTAGTGGAAGATGCGGTCGTCGCCCGCGCCGGTCTTGCGCACGCGCTGGCCGAGCGCGTTCACCTGGTAGGTCGTGGTCCCGAGCGCGCCGACGGACTGCGCCATGCGCCCGCGCGCGTCGTAGGCGTAGCGGTTGACGCCGTCGTCGGTTGTCGAGCCGTTCGGGTCGAGCACGAAATGACGCACGGCCCCGGTTTGCGCGGTGATGCTCGCGATGCGGTTGCTCGCGGCGTCGTAAGCGTAAGTGTCCGTGCTGCTCCCCACCGTCTTCGACGCGCGGTTCCCCACCGCGTCGTACGCGTAGCTGTACTGATTCCCCGGGATCACCGCGCTCGTGAGGCGGTCGAGCGCGTCGTAGCCATACGTGTTCGCGCTCGCGGGAGTGGCGCCATCGGCGACGAAGCTCACGCGGCTCGCCGCGTCGTAGCCGATCGCGAAGGTGCGCGCGCCCAGCGTGTAGCTCGCGATGCGCCCGTCCTGGTCGTGGCCGCGCACGACCGGCCGTCCGTTCCCGAGCGTGTAGCCGCGCACGCCGCCGAAGGGCTGGTAGGCGACGTCGAGCGCGACGTCCTGCGCCGCGCCGCCGGGAGGCACCGTCGCGACCGACGCGATGCGCCCGAGCGGATCGAGACCGTACGCGCTCTCGCGCCCGCTCGGGTACGTCGTGCCGACGAGGCGCCCGGCCGCGTCGTAGCCGTACGCGGTCACGTAGCTTCGGCCCGCGAGCGTGCGCGTCTCGGACACGACGCGCCCGTGCGCGTCGTACGCGTACCCGAGCTCGCTCGTCGTCAGCCCGCCCGCGTCGATTTCCGTGATCTGCGCGAGGCGCCCGATCGCGTTCGGCCCTCGGTCGTAGGCATACAGCTGGCGCGAGCCGTCGGCGAAGGTCATCGACGTGATGCGGTTCAGCGCATCGTACACGTAGCTCGTGGTCTGCCCCTTGGCGTCGGTCTGCGCGAGGAGGTTGCCCGCCGCGTCGTACGTGCTGCTCGTCGTCCCGGCGTCGGGCGAGATCTGCCGGTTCAGGTTCGACAGACCGTCGTAGGCGTAGCTCGTCGCGAGGCCCCTCGGATCGGTGACGCTCGTCAGCTGGTCGATGCCGTCGTAGGCATAGCGCGTGACGCCGAGCGCGGGGTCGGTGACCTCGGCCAGCCGGTTCAGGGCGTCGTACGCGTTGACCGTGCGGTGCGCGAGCGGATCGGTCACCGAGGCGACGTTCCCCTGCGCGTCGTACGCGTAGGTGGTCGTCTGGTCCTGCGCCCCGATCTCCTGCGCGAGGCGGCTGAGCGCGTCGTACACGCGGCTCCGCGTCTGCGCGAGATTTCCCAGCGGATCGAGCACCTGCTCGCGCACGCGGTTGCCCATCGCATCGAGCGTGTAGGCGATCCGGTTGCCCTGCGCGTCCGACATGCCGGCGAGCCGGTGCGCACCGTCGTATGCGTAGTCGATGAACGAGCCGTCGGGCAGGGTGACCTTCACGAGCTGCCCCGCGGGATCGTACTCGTACGCGGTCGTCTCGCCGCCTACCGAGCGCGACACGAGCCGCTGGCGCGCGTCGTACGCGAGCGCGGTGACGAGGCCGTTGGGATCGACGATCGCGGTCGGCTGGCCGGCGCCGTTGTAGGCGGTGATCGACGTGACGTGACCGAGCGCGTTCGCGACCGTCGCGACGTTGCCGCGCTTGCCCGGGTCCGGATCGTCGTTCGCGTAGTACGCGTACGTCGTGATGTCGGGGACGTCGGTCCTCGGGCCGTCGACCGTCAGCACCGAGCCGTTGCGGTCGTAGGTGTAGGTCCAGGTGCGCGCCGGTCCGTTTGCCGCCGCGCCGAAGCCCGCGGCGCCGGTCGCGTCGGCGGTCGGCTGCACCGTCTTCGAGCACAACACGCCCGGAACGAGCGTCGTGCGGTCGGCCTGCACGCCGCAGCGCGCACCGCCGTCGCCGTTGTAGACGTAGCTCGTGATCCGCAGCGGCTCGGCCACCGCCGCGCGCAGGCGGAAGGCCGGGTGCCAGCGTGTGGCGATGGTGCGCGCCTGCGGCGTGCCCGCGGCTTCGGTGCGCGAGGTCTCGAGATTGCGCGCAAGGTCGTAGGTGTAATTGGCGACGTTGCCGTTGAAGTCGACGCGGCTCGCGACATTGCCGTTCGCGTCGTACGCCGTCGCGGCGGTGGTCGCGCCGCGCTCGGGCTGGCTGAGCGCCGTGTTCTTCACCGCGCCGACCACCGTCTGAAAGCCGAAGCCGCGCACGGTGCCGAGCGGATCGACGACGCTCGTCTGCGCACCCGACACGGGATACGCCAGCTGGTAGCGCTCGACCTCGGTCCCGCCGGCGTGGTGCGTGGTGACGATCGCCCGGCCGAACGCGTCGTACCCGAAGCTCGCGAACCGCTGTCCGTTCTCGTCGACGATGCCGGTCAGGAGGTTCGGCCGGTCGACGCCGCCGTTCAGCGCTGCCTCGTTGTACACGTACACGCGCCGGGCGCCTCCCGGGTACGTCACCGAGACGACGTTGTCCTTCGCGTCGTAGCCGTACAGGTAGCTGCCGCCGGCCGGATCGCTCAGCTTCACGATCCGAAGCTGCGCATCGTAGCCGAAGGCGAGCGAGCGCCCGAAATGATCGACGATGCGCACCAGGATCTTCGCCGGAAGCACCGCAGTCGTGGGATTTCCGGCCGCGTCGAGAAAGAACCCGCCCCTGCCGCTCGCCGAGCCGTCGCTGCCGTCCGAGTACACGAAGGTCTGCACCAGGCCGCTGCGGCTGCGGATCGATGTCGGGTTGCCCGAGCCGTCGTAGCTCTCGACGCTGTCGTCGGCCGCGACCTGGTAATGCCACCCGGTCGTGTAATGCAAGACCGGGTCGAGCGTCCGGGTCAGCGCATCGGCGACGTCCCCGTCCGGGACCCAGGCGCCAGACTGGAGCGTGAACTGGAATCGCTTGCCGTCCGCGCGGTACGCGGTCGCCTGCGTCGGCGAAGTCTGCATGATCTTGCGCGTGTAAGAGTGTTGCCAGAACTTGCCGAGCGCGCGCTCGACCGAGGGCAGGCCGCTGTTGTAGAAGCGCTCGAAGCGCAGCGCTCCCGGACCGGTGCCGGCGTAATCGAGCTGCGACTCGAACTTGTTGCCGGTGCCCGGGTTGACCGGGTTGCCGCAGTGCGGGCACGGAGGACCGGGATCCTTCCCTCCCGCGACGCGGCACACGCCCTGCGCATTCTTCTGGTCGGCCGGGCACTGCATCACGCACCATGCCGGCCTCGGGACGTCGGCCGACATGCGCAGGATCTGATCGCAGCTTAGGAACTGCGCGAACACATCGCCGAAGTTGATCAGAGCGCCGGGTGATCCGCAGCAAAGGTTGAGCCACTGGAATCCGCAGCTGCCGTCCGGAAGCATCCCGACGAAGACGGTCGGCGTGAACGGTGTGTCGGGTATGCGCACGAGCTCGCTCGCGCTGCGCTGCGCGCACGCCTCCGCAGGCGAGCTGCCCCAGGCGAATTTCTTGAAGTCGAGCGGAGCCGAATTCCCGTCGTACGGAAACAGGAATCCCCAGGCCCCGTCCTGCGCGTGCACCGACAAGGCGCTGCACAGGCACATGGCGCAAACCGACGCCCAAGTCCGGATCCGCATGAGCCCTCCCTGGCCGCTGTTCCGTCGGTAGAGACTTTCCGGGAACCGATGGTTCCGGTCAATCCTGTAAACATCG